>CALFOF010000050.1 GCA_937919075.1 uncultured Cyanobium sp.
TGCTGGCACACGGTGAACCGCCGCTCCTTACCATCCAGCAACGGCAACAGGGCCTGAAGTTGCCGCAGCAGCGCGCGGCCGCGGCTGGTGCCGTTGTTGAGATGGTCGATCAGGCTGGCCCAGGGAAACCCCAGATACACGGCATCGGATCGTTCGGGAAGGCGCTGCAGGACCTGATGGCAGGCCCAGGCTTCCGTGATGGCCGGGGTTTGCCACTCGCCATCGAAGGCCACAACACCACCCTGACGCCTGATCGTGCCCTGCAGCTCGGTCAGGTCGTCGTGCAGGAGCGGGGCAGCGGGAGCCGGCTTCAGGCGGCCCCGCTGAAACGCAACCAGCACATCACCACTGCGCACCAAATCAAAACCGACAGCGGCAAGCGCCTGGTGATGGGGCTGGGGCAGCAACCGCGCCTGCTGATCTATCTGCAGGGCGCCGTGGAGCAGCACCACCGCAAACTGCTGCAGCCAGTCACCTCCAGCGGCGAACACGGCCGGCAGGCCCTCCATCGCCACATCAAGATGCAGAAGCAGCGGCTGCCAGCGGTTGGAAGCGGCCAGGGGCTTCAACCAGCTGTTCAGCAGCGTGGGCACATCGCTGGCGAGGCGCTGCACACGGCTGTTGGCGGTGGTGTGAGCCAGCAGCGCCTGATCCTCCTGCCGCTGCACCAGGCACACCACCTCGGCCCCGGGCCAGTGCTGCGCCAGCCAGCAGGCCGAACGGCCATCGTGGGTGCCGGCATCCAGGATCAGGGGCTGCTGCCCATCCCGCAGCATGGCCTCGATCGTGTGCTGGATCTGGCCGGCAAGCGGCAACCAGCCCACCCCCAGGTGATCGAGCTGGCCCTGGCGGTTCAGGCACGCCTGCTGGATGGCATCGAGCGCCGGTGGAGGATTGGCCGATGCGGCGGGATCGGGGGCCAGCAGGGCAGGAGGCTCCACCAGCCACCGCTGCGCCCGGCGCCGCTGCCGCTGGTCGAACAGTGAGGTGACCGCTGGCTCCGGGGGAAGCTCCGCCGGCCGGGGCAGCGGCACCCAGAAGCGCAGCCAGCGGCGCAACTCCGGCAGCGGCAGCAGCAGCAGCTCCGGCAGCCACTCGCCCTGCTGCAGCTGCGGCAGCGCCCAGCGGGCCAACACACCACTGAGCTGGCACTCCCCGGTGAGGTCCCAACGGCTGTAGCCCTGGCCCTCGAGCACATGGCGGCAGGCGGCCTGCAGGGCAGCCGCCACCCAGGGATGGCGCGGCGCGGCCGCCACCAGATCCAGGCTCACGGCCAGCTCCTCGCTCTGGGTGAGCAGCAGGCTGCGGCCTGCCAGCAAGGGCTCCAGGGATTGCAGGGGGGCGGTCTGCCACTCGGGGGCCACACCGCCGTGCAGCCAGAGCAGGGCCAGGCGCAGCAGATCCCCACGCACCACCGGATCGAGCACGGCGATGCAGGCGGCCCGCACCAACCGCGGCAGCCGGTGATCGTCCCAGAGCTGCTGGCGATCGTGATCGACCCAGGTGAGCATCCAGCCGGGATGGAGATCCCGCCATTGCTGCTCCAGCGCCTCCAGCTCCGGGGTGCGGCCGGGATGGGGACGCAGCAGCCAGAGGCTGTGCGGGATGGTGGCCCCTGCCGCGGCAGCTGCGCTGGCTGGAGGAGAGGCCTGCCAACCGCAGCGGCCGAGGCGCCGCCACTGCTGCTGCAGGGCGAAGGCCAGCACCGTGGCCTGGGGATGGCGCTCGAGCAGGGGCAGCAACGCCTGCAAGCCCGCCTCCGGCTCGCACGTATCGAGCTGGAGTGCCTGCAGCGCCTGCACCGCCGCCGCATCAGCCCCGAGCTCCAACCGCCACTGGCGCAGCGGCTCAGCTTTCGCCGCAGCCCGTTCCTCGGGGTTGGCGCTGGCGGCAAACAGGGCCCGCAGGCGCTGCCTCACCTGCCAGGCCTGATCCAGCTCACCCTGCAGAACATGCAGCCGCTCCAGCCGTTCCAAGGCACGGCGGCGCAGGGGGTTCACCGCTGCATCACCGGGAGATTCCGGCGGCAGGAGACGGTCGAGGCTGTGCAGCAAGGCCACGGCGCTGGGCCAACGGCCGCGGCGCTGGCACAGCTCGGCGGCATACCACATACGCTCCAGCCCAGCAGCCCCGGCATCTGATGCGGCGGGCTCGTCGGCAGGCCTGCAGAGGCCCCTGCTCCACACCGCAGTGCTGTACGCCGCCAGAAGGGTATCCGCACCCGGCAACAGGCAGCTCGATTGGTGCTGAAACTGTCTCAGCAGATCCGCCGCCGCAGCCGCGGACGAACTCACAACCATGGTGTGGGGCACTGGGCGGCGATCCTGCTCTTCACAACCAGCCGGGTCAATCCTGTCGTGTGAATGGCCAATTCAGTTCGGCTGGACCGCAGATCGGTGCGCCTGGCGTGTGCCCCAGACGCACCAAGTGCTGATCAAACCAGAGTGTAGGCGGAATCGTCAGCAGTGGAAGGCACTGCTGACGGAACCAGGGCGCGAATCTCAGCTGGCAATTGGCGCTGGAAGGGAATGCGTGGATGGGGGAGCTCCTGCATCGCGTTGCCCACTCCATAGAGAGCCACGTAGTCGGCGTAGTTATCCCAGGCTTCACGGGATACGTGCTTGCCTCGTGTATTGGCGTAATAGGTTTCGGTCAATACACCATTAGCCCACACCAAACTTTGGTCCTCCAATTCAATGGAGTAGTAGGTATATTGAAAAGAATTAAGC
>CALFOF010000051.1 GCA_937919075.1 uncultured Cyanobium sp.
CTTGCAGTGGGCATGGCCGTGAATCTGGCACTGGCACGGGTGGCCCCCAGCCAGTCGGTGGCCTCCCTGCACGTGGTGGTGAACCTCGTTCCCCTGCTGATCGCCAGCCAGAACCCGATCAGCCTCGCCCTTGCCACGCTGGTGACGGTGGCGGGGCTGGCGGTGCCATTGCCCCAGCGGCAGGAGCGCCATCAGTTGGTGGTCACCTGGGCCTATGCCGCCTTTCAGCTCTGGTGGCTACCCGCCAGCGGGGCGCTGCTGGCGGCCGCAGACCCGGAGCGCAGCTTCGCCCTGATCGGCGCCTTGGTGGTGTTCGGCGGTGGGGCGCTGTGGCAGCACCATCCACGCGGCAGAACGCCGGGGCTGCGCCCCTTGCCCCTGCTGCTGCTGCTCAGCCGCTGGGGCGGCGTGGGTCTGGCCCTGCTGGTGACGCCAACCCAGCCGGCCACGCGGATCGTCGGCCTGGCCCTGGCTGCAGCCCTCGCCTACGGGCTGGGCAAGGGGGCCGGCCGGGCGGGAGTGCGCTGGCTGCGCCGCTGCGATCTGCTGGTGGCCCAGATTCTGGCGATGGCGGCGGTGCTGAGCCTGCAGCCGCTGGTGGTGAATGGGCCGCTGCTGGTGGCCTGCCTCTGGCTGGAGACGGTGCTGTTCCTGGGTCTGGCCGTGAGCGAAAACGATGCGGTGCTGCGGCGCATCGGCTGGGGGGCCGTGAATCTGATGGCCGTGGCCCTGGTGTTCACCGGGCTGATCACCGCCGCCATCGATGCACTGACCACCTCACCGACGGCACTGGAGCAGGGCCAGAACGCCGCCGCGCTGATCGGTGCCGGCCTGCTGGCGGCCTTGCTGCAACTGCTGCTGCCGCGCCGCGCCGTTGCCATGGCCAGCGGCCTTGGGTTGGATCAGCGGCTTGCTGGTGGCGGTGGGCACCTCGATCAGTGCACCCGCTCCCTGGCGCGAATCCCTGGCGCTGGTGGTGATCGGAGCCCTGCTGCTGCTCGCCCGCCGCCAACGGCCGCCTGGCCTGCTCGGCGGCTGCGGGCTGGCGATCGTGATGGCGCATCTGATCAGCTGGCCCCTGCTGCTGCTACGGGCCCCCTGGTCGCTGGCTCCCCTGCTGAGCCAGCTTCTACCCCTCGCGGCGCTCTCGATGCTGCTGGCAGGTGCGGGGGGCAGGCCGGCGTTGCGGGCCACCGGCCTGCATCTGTTCGGAGTCACCGCCGCCCTGGGGGGGTATCTGGCCCTGGCGCCGATCTCGGAGCTGTTGCCCGGGGTCGCCTGGCTGGCCCTGGCTGCGGTGGCGCTGGAGCTCGCCCGCCGCCAACCGCGCGCCGCCGCGCTTCAGCTGTTGGTGATGGCGTTCGGCTATCTGGCGCTGTTCCTTACGGCCTACCTGCTGGTGATCCTGCCCAGCCCAGAGCTGATCGACCTGGGCAGCTGGAGCCCCAGCGCCCGCCTGCCGATTCAGCTGTTCGCTCTGGCGGTCGCGCTCCGGGGCTGGTTCCTGCACCCCGGCCCGGGCCTGGCGGCGCTGCCGCTCTGGCGCGGCGTGCAACCGTTGGCACTGGAAGCGGCCGTGCTGGTTTCGGTGCTGGCCGTCGCGGTGGAGGTCGGCCCGCTGTGGCGGCCGGTGGCCTGGTCGCTGTTGGCGGCGCTGCTGGTGATCCCGAAGCTGCAGCGCCTGTTTGCGCCGCGGCTGGCTGTGTATGCGGTGCTGGTGTACTGGCGCGGCATCCTCGGCCTGCTGGCGATGCTGGACACATTGACACCGGCGCCTGAGCGCTGGCTGGAGCAACCGCAGGCCGTGGGGGTGCTGGCGATCGCCCTCGAGCTGATCTTCATTCTGCTGGCGCACAAACGGCTGGAGCAGCCGTTGCAGGCGGCCTCGCAGGGGCTGCCGCTGCTGAGCTGGATCGCCCGGCGGGTCGCCGCCGCTCCCAACCGCTGGCTGTATTACCCGATGTTCTTGGCCGTGGCCTGGAGCCTGGCGTTCCGCTACGACCGGGCCCTGCTCACGCTGTTGTGGGCCCTGCAGGCGTTCGTGATCTATCTGCTGAGCGCCGTGCTGCGCGATCAGCAGTTTCGCTGGCTGGCCCTGCTGGGGTTGGGGGCCTGCCTGGTGCGGCTGGTGGCCGTTGACATGGCCCAGGCAGATCTGGGCCTGCGGGGTGTGGTGTTCATTGGGGTAGGGCTGCTGATGCTGGCGATGAATGCCATCTACAACGGCTTCCGGACCCGCTTTGATTCAGGCCGATGAGGATGTGCGCTCAGGCCACCAGGTAGCCCTCCAGGCGCCGGGAGTGGGAGCGGATGCCGTCAAGGGCGCGGCGTTCAAGGTTGCGGGTCTTGTCGCGGCTCATGCCAAGAGAGCGGGCGATGCCAGTGAGGCTCATCGGTTCTTCGCCATCTAGCCCGAAGCGCATTTTCAGCACATCGCGCTGCAGCTCCGGCAGTTGCTCCAGCAGCGCCCGCA
>CALFOF010000052.1 GCA_937919075.1 uncultured Cyanobium sp.
CCTGCTGGATCAGGCGATGGAGCAGCGCCGCGGCGATCGCCGCATCGGCACCACCGGCCGTGGCATCGGCCCCACCTATGCCGACAAATCAGAGCGCAACGGCATCCGCGTGCTCGACCTGCTCGACGTGGACCGTCTGCGGGACCGCCTGCTGGCTCCCCTGGCCGAAAAGAACCTGATCCTCGAGCGCATCTACGACCTGCCACCGCTCGATCCCGAGGACGTGATCCTCGAGTACGCCGCCTACGGCCAGCGGCTCGCCCCCCACGTGGTCGATTGCACCCGCACGATCCATGAGGCCGCCCGTGCCCGCAAGAACATTCTGTTTGAGGGGGCGCAGGGCACCCTGCTCGACCTCGACCACGGCACCTACCCCTACGTCACCTCGTCCAATCCGGTGTCCGGCGGTGCCTGCATCGGCGCAGGAGTGGGTCCCACTTTGATCGACCGGGTGATCGGCGTGGCCAAGGCCTACACCACCCGCGTGGGCGAAGGGCCATTCCCCACCGAGCTCGAAGGCAGCCTCAACGATCACCTCTGCGATCGCGGCCATGAGTTCGGTACCACCACCGGTCGGCGCCGGCGCTGCGGCTGGTTCGATGGCGTGATCGGTCGCTATGCCGTGCAGGTGAACGGCCTCGACTGCCTGGCGATCACCAAGCTCGATGTGCTCGATGAGCTCGACGAGATCCAGGTGTGCGTGGCCTATGAGCTCGATGGCGAGCGCATCCACCATTTCCCCAGCAGCGCAGAGGATTTCGCCCGCTGTCAGCCGATCTTCGAAACCCTGCCGGGCTGGCAGAGCTCCACCGCCCACTGCCGCCAGCTCGAAGAGCTTCCGGACACAGCAATGTCTTACCTGCGCTTCCTCGCCGAGTTGATGGAAGTGCCGATCGCCATCGTGTCCCTCGGTGCTCAACGCGACCAGACGATCGTGGTCGAGGATCCGATCCACGGTCCCAAGCGGGCCCTATTGAGCGCGTGATGTCCAAAAACTTTGATGTCGTTGGTATCGGCAACGCCATCGTGGATGTGCTGGTGCAGGCCGACGACGCCTTCATCGCCGCCCATGGCCTCACCAAAGGCACCATGGCGTTGGTGGATGAAGACCAAGCCGCACGCCTCTACGCCGTCTGCGGCCCTGGCCTGGAAACCTCAGGCGGATCGGCCGCCAACACGCTGGCGGGCATTGCCCAGCTGGGCGGCCGCGCCGGCTTCATCGGCCGCGTACGCAACGATCAGTTGGGCGGGATCTTCGCCCACGACATCCGTTCTGTGGGCGCGCGCTTCGAGACGCCCCCCACCACCTCTGGGCCCTCCACGGCCCGCTGCCTGATCCTGGTCACCCCCGATGCCCAGCGCACGATGTGCACGTATCTGGGGGCCTCGGTCACGCTCGACCCCGCCGACCTCGACCTGGAGCTGGTGGCCCAGGCAAAAGTGCTTTACCTGGAGGGCTACCTCTGGGATTCCGAGCCGGCCAAGCGGGCCTTCATCGCTGCCGCTGAGGTGGTGCGCGCCCATGGCGGCGAAGTGGCCCTCAGCCTCTCCGACGGCTTCTGCGTGGAGCGGCACCGCGCCAGCTTCCTTGAACTGGTGGATGGCCACGTGGATCTGCTCTTCGCCAACGAGCTGGAGATCTGCGCCCTCTACGCCACCGACAGCTTTGAGCAGGCGGTGGCCCAGGTGCGTGGCTGTTGCAAGGTGGCCGCGCTCACCCGCAGCGAACAGGGATCGCTGGTGCTGGCGGGAGAGGCCAGCCACACGATTGCCCCGTATCAGCTGGGTCCGCTGGTGGATACCACCGGCGCCGGCGACCTCTACGCCGCCGGATTCCTGCACGGCTACACCCAGGGCCAGAGCCTTGAAGCCTGCGGCCGGCTGGGTTCGCTCTGTGCC
Source organism: uncultured Cyanobium sp. (assembly GCA_937919075.1). GTDB lineage: Bacteria > Cyanobacteriota > Cyanobacteriia > PCC-6307 > Cyanobiaceae > MW101C3. Next base: position 1,900 of record CALFOF010000052.1, read on the forward strand.
GGCCTGGTGGTCACCCACCTAGGGCCTCGTCCCCAGGCCTCCCTGCAGGATCTGGTGCGCCTGCATCTGGGCTGAGCGGGGCCAGCTCGCCCTCCAGCCACAGGCCGTAGGCGCCTGCGGTGTGGGCGGGCCAATGGATCCACTCGGGGGTGTCATAGCTGTGCAGTTCCTCCAGGAGCTGTTTCAACGCCTCCAACTGGGTGGCGCTGGTTTTGATCAGCAGCTGAACTTCCGTGCTCCGCTCGATCCTTCCCTGCCAGTGATAGAGCGAAGTGAGCGGCAGCAGGCTGATGCAGACCGCCAGCCGCGCCTCAAGCAATGCACGAGCCAGACGTTCGGCGTGGGCGGTGTCCGCTTCGGTGGTGAGCACCAGCTCGATCGCCATGGCTAGAGCCTGCTGGGGGGCTGGCCCAGTTTCTCCAGCAGCTCCGGCAGTGGCAAGCCTTCCACTCCCACCGGTTCGGCGGGCCGCGCCAGCATCAGCAGCCGCAGATTTCTGGCGGCACACAGCTGTTGCCAGCCGCGCTCTGTGCTGCCGCCCGACTGCCGGCAAAGCACAACCGTGATCCGCCACTGCAGCAGCAGCGCCTGCTCGATGCCGAGGCTCGTCGCCCCCGGTGGGCCGTCGGCTGGACGCAAACAGGCCAGGTGGGCATCCGGCAACCCCGCCGCCCGCGCCTGCTGCAGGCTGGCGGGTGTGGGCAGCACCCGGGCGAACAGCGCAGCGCCGCTGGCATGGGCAGCCGCGGTGGCCAGCTGGCGGGCGCCGATCGCCAGCAGCAGCCGTTGGCCGTCGAGATCTTCCCCCGCCAGCTCCTGCAGATCGCTCAGCAGGGTCTGCCGTGGGGCGAGGGGTGGCTCCAGCGGCCGCAGCAACCGCAGCAGCGGTTGCCCCAGCAGCCCGCAGGTTTCCGCCAGCTGGGCACTGATCTGTACCGCGAAGGGATGGCTGGCGTCGATCACACATTGGTAGGGGCGCTGCTGAAGCCGCGCTGCCCCAAGACGCCGCTGAATGCCGGCGCTGCCCTCAATCGCGCCCACCTCCAGCTGCAGCAGGCGGTGGCGGGGATAGGCGCGCCCCGCCGCCTGGCTCACCACGGAGACAGTGAGCTCCCAGCCACAGGCCAGCAGCGCCGCAGCGAGCCGGGGACCTTCACCGGTGCCGGCGATCAACCACAGCCGCCCGCTGGTGCAATTCACGGCCGTGCATCAGGATGTGGCCCGCTGGTGCGGACGGAGAGATGAATCACTGCTTGCTGGAGGGGGTGGTGCTGGAGGCGCCCCAGGTGCGCTACACCCAGGACAACCAAACGCCGGTGGCGGAGATGGCGGTGCAGATCGATGGTCTGCGCCCCGACGATCCGCCTGGCCAGGTGAAAGTTGTGGGCTTCGGCAATCTGGCGCAGGACCTGCAGAACCGCGTCCAGGTGGGACAGCGTCTGGTGCTGGAAGGGCGTCTGCGCATGAACACCGTGAACCGCCCGGACGGCACCAAGGAGAAGCGGGCCGAGTTCACCCTCTCCCGGCTCCATCCCCTCGGCGCTGCTGGTGGCATGGGTGGTGGTGGCAACGCCGTGCCGGCCATGGCGCCGGCGCCAGCATCAGCGCCGGTGGGGGCCCCACGCGCCGCTGCGCCCGTGCGCCAGCCGGTGCGGCAGAGCCCGCCGCCTGCGGCTCCAGCCCCCGCCACGCCCACCTGGAATTCCGCTCCACTCGTGCCTGATACCCAGGAGGAAGACGACATTCCTTTCTGAAAAGAGGGAGTTCAGTCGGGTTGCAGCTTTTCGCTGGCCTGGTCGAGCATCTGGCCCAGTTCCCGTTCCAGGGCTGCCAGATCGAGGCGCAGCTCACTCCAGCGGCCCGCATCGATCTGGCGCAGCAGCCAGAGCCGGTCTTCCGTGAGCTGATCGAGCAGCGCCCGGTTGCTCGGTGCAAGCCAAGCATCAGCGCTGGTGGCCACCGCAGGATCGGGGCTGTCGGCAGGCGGCGACAGGGACATGGAAACGAATCGCTGGCGTTGCCTGTCCATCCTGCACGGCTTTGCTGGAGGATGGAGCCATGCAAGCCCTCACCTCCCCCGGCAGCCTGCTCACGATTCTCGGAGCGGTGCTCACCGTGATCGGTTCGATCGCGTACGTCACCGACAGCCCGAACATCAGCCTCGCCGGCGTCTTCTATGGCATCCCTGTGCTGTTGGGCGGCCTGGCGCTGAAATCCTCGGAGTTGCCGCCTGCCGTGCGGCTCACACCCCCGGCCACCCTGCAGAGCCTGCGGGAAGCGCCGGCCAGCGAGCCGCTGCGCAAGCTGCTCAAGGATGTGACCCGCTGGCGCTATGGCCAGAAGGCCCACCTGGAATCCTCCCTTGAAGCCCTCAAGCTGTGGGACGAGGACAGCCCGCCCGAGCTGGTGAGCGTGGCTGAGGTGGAGCTGGGCGGCGCCTACGGCCTGATCCTGCGCTTCCGCCTCAACGGGGTGAGCCTGGAGCGCTGGCAGGCCAGGCAGGATCGGCTCGGCCGCTTCTTCGGCCCGGGTCTCACCGCCGAGTTGCGGCCACTCGATGCCTCCTTGCTGGAGTTGGCGCTGCTTCCTGCGGCAGTCGTCGCCCCTGACCCTGAGGCTGTGACCTGATCCCGGCCGGCGCCTTCGATTCCGGCCCCGTCACCGCATCCACTTCACCCTTCATCACCCCGCAGTGCATTGAGCCAGGACCCCTTGATCAGCACGGAGGACAGCCTGCGGGTCTCCGTGCTCAGCGAAGCCCTTCCCTACATCCAGCGCTTTGCTGGCCGTCGCGTGGTTGTGAAGTACGGCGGTGCGGCCATGGCCCACAAGTCGCTGCAGGAGGCGGTGTTCCGCGATCTGGCTCTGCTCGCCTGCGTGGGGGTGCGGCCGGTGGTGGTGCATGGCGGCGGACCGGAGATCAACGAGTGGCTGGCCCGGCTGGCGATTGAGCCCCAGTTCCGTGATGGCCTGCGCGTCACCGATGCCGACACCATGGATGTGGTGGAGATGGTCCTGGTGGGCCGCGTCAACAAGCAGATCGTCAACGGCCTGAACCGGCTGGGTGGCCGGGCCGTGGGGCTCTCCGGCAGCGACGGGGGGCTGGTGGAGGCTCGCGCTTGGGGCGGGGGCTCCCACGGGTTGGTGGGGGATGTGGCTGCCGTCAACCCCGCCGTGCTCGGCCCCCTGCTCGACGCGGGCTACATCCCGGTGATCTCCAGCGTGGCTGCCAACGCCGAGGGTCAGGCCCACAACATCAACGCTGACACGGTGGCGGGTGAACTGGCCGCTGCTCTCCAGGCCGAAAAGCTGATCCTGCTCACCGACACGCCGGGTATCCTTGCCGACCGCGACGATCCCAGCTCCCTGCTGCGCCAGCTGACCCTGGCCCAGGCCCGCGAACTGATCGCCAGCGGCGTGGTGGCCGGCGGCATGACCCCCAAGACCGAATGCTGCATCCGCGCCCTCGCTCAGGGGGTGGGGGCGGCCCATATCGTCGATGGCCGGGTCCCCCACGCCCTGTTGCTCGAAGTGTTCACCGATGCCGGCATCGGCACGATGGTGGTTGGCCGCTCGCAGCCGGGCGCCGCGCCCGCCCCGCCCGTTCGCCGCTCCGGCTTGCCTGGCCATGGAGGATGAGCCCTTGCTGAGCGCGCGCCGCGCTCTCGAGCGCGGTGATTACGGCCAGTGCCTGCGCTTGCTCCAACCCCTGGCCGACCAGCACCCACCCAGTTCCCCGTTCGGCGGTCAGCTGCGCCTGTTGATGGTCACCGCCTGGATCGGCCAGGGCGACACCGCTGCTGCTCAGGCCTGCTGCCGCAGCCTCCAGGCCAGCACCGACGCTGAGCTGCGCCTGCAGGCGCGGGATCTGCAGATGATCCTCGATGCCCCGGCGTTGCAGCGGCCGGCCAATTGGTCCCTCACCTTGCCGAGCCTCGGCGCGGCCGAACCCCTGGAGGGCCGGCTGAAATCAGCCAGCCGTTGGACGCCTCCCCGTGACCGGCCGCCCGAGCCGCCGCCGCCGCCGGTGGGGCCCACGCGCCAGCCGCTGGGTTTTGCGGTGGTCGCGCTGGTGGTAGTGCTGCTGCTCACCCTGTTGAGCGGATGCCTGCGGGTGGACACCGAGCTGCAGTTTCCGGGCCCGGGGCGGCTGCAGCTCACCCAGGTCTGGAGCAGCGACACCGGCCGCCAACTCCCCTGGCAGCAACGCTTCGCCACGGCCCTGCGCGAGGGCGATCCAGGCGGCCGCCTGAGCGTGAGCGGTGACGGCCCGCGCCAGGTTCTGTGCAGCCCGTCTCTGCCGGCGGCGGAGATTCAGGCTCTGCTGGCACGCACCACTGCCCTGGCGGCTGAACGGATCGGGGTGGAGCTGCCCCCGCCCCGCCTCGAACTCAGCGAGCGGAACTGGCTGGTAGGGGTGCGCCAGCACCTGAGGCTGGAGCTCGATTTGCGGGCGCTCGACGCCGTTCCGGGGCTCGATCTGCAGATGCTGCTCCGCCCGGTATCTCTTGCTGCCGTGCGCCTGGCCACCCCCCGCCCGCCCGCCCGCGAAGGATCCGGTGTGCGCTGGCCCCTTGCCATCGGTGCGGCCAATCGGTTGGAGCTGCATACCTGGCGCTGGAGCCGGCTGGGCCTCGGTGGGCTGGTGATCCTGTTGCTGCTCAGTGCTGCCCTCGCCCTGCAGCGCTTGCGCTGGTCGGCGGGGTTTGGCTGGCCCGAGCTGCCCGTGCCGCCAGCCGGAGACGGGAATGGCGTTGAGCACTGAGCGCCCGTTCAGAGTTCCATCGGATCGGGATCGATGCTGAGCGTCACCCCGCCGTCGAGGCCCTGACGCAGCACCTGCTCCTCGGGCAGCGGCAACGGCGTGCC
>CALFOF010000053.1 GCA_937919075.1 uncultured Cyanobium sp.
ACCGGCGACGTTCAGCTTGGGAAGCTGACATTCTACCACTGAATTACACCCGCATCCTTGCAATGTAGCAAGGTGCCCGAAGGCGGCCCGATGCGAGGCCGCCCGGCTCCTGCTCAGCGAGCTGGCGCCATGGACCAGTTCAGCGGGCCAGTTCAATGGCGGCGGCTGCCACACCGGCTCCCACGGTGGCTGTGGCCATGCCCATCTCCTGCAGGGTGGCTTCGATCGCTGCCACTGCCGTGAGCACATCCCGGTCGCAGACGAAGCCGAGGTGGCCGATGCGGAAGACCGAGCCCTTCAGATGGTCCTGGCCGCCGGCCAGCAGGATGTCGTAGCGGGCCTTCACTTTCTTGCGCAGCACTTCGGCATCGATGCCGCTGGGTGCCACTGCAGTGATGGAGGGGCTGCCATGGCCCGCCGCCGCATAGAGCGGCAGGCCGATCGCGTTCATGGCCGCACTAACGGCGCGACGGTGGCGTTCATGCCGGGCGAAGATCGCCTCGAGGCCTTCGCTCTGCATCATGTCGAGGGCCGCCTCGAGCGCGAAGTAGAGGTTCACCGGGGGGGTGAACGGATTGCTGTCCTGAGCGGCCGCTTTGCGATAAGCGCCGAGGTTCAGATAGAACTTGGGCAGGTCAGAGCGCTGGTGCGCTTGCCAGGCCCGCTCGCTCATGGCCACGAAGCCCAGACCCGGCGGCATCATGTAGCCCTTCTGGGAGCCGGAGCCCACCACGTCGAGGCCCCAGGCATCCATGGGCACGTTGCAGGCCCCCAGGCTGGTGACACAGTCGGCCACAATCAGCGCCTGGCCGTGGGCGTGAACGTGCCGGGCGATCGTTTCCAGATCGTTGATCACGCCTGTTGAGGTTTCCGAGTGGGTGAGGATCACCGCGCGAATCGCTTTGTCTGTATCCGCTTCCAGCGCCACACGGAAGGCTTCCGGCTCCAGGGGCTGGCCCCATTCGGCCTTGATCACCTGCACATCCAGCCCGTAGGCCTTCGCCACCTTGACCCAGCGCTCACCGAATTTGCCGTTGTCGCCGCAGATCACCTTGTCGCCGCGGCTGAGGATGTTGATGATCCCCGCCTCCATCGCCGCCGTGCCGCTGCCAGCGAGCACCAGCACATCGCCGCTGGTCTGATGCAGCCACTTCAGCTGGGCCGTGGTGCGCTTCACGATCGCCTGGAAATCGGCGCTGCGATGGCCGATCGGGTGGCGGCTCATCGCCAGCAGGACGGTCTCCGGCACCGGTGTGGGACCGGGAATCATCAGGGTGAGCTTGTCCTGCATGGCAATACGAAACGCGGAGGCGCAGCGGCACAATCCTCCACCTTAAAAAACGGATGGTGAAGGCTTCATCCGGCTACACCCTGCCGGTGTGGGTGGCGGCCGCGGCCTGCGCCGCCGTGCGGGCGCTCCATCGGGGGGAGGATGGCCCTGCTGCCCCCTTCGAGGGCCTGCAGGCGCTGGAGTTGCTCGAACCGCCCGGGGTGCAGCAGGTGCCGGTGGAAGCGGCGGCTCCGATCGGGCCGGGCCGCGCTCTCGGCATCAGCCGCTGCGACCCTGGGGCGGGGCTGGATCTCACCCGTGGCCTGGCGGTGTGGGTGGTGGCCAGTTGGATCCAGCCGACACCAGCCGGCGAAGCGTGCTTCGTGCTGGAGCCCGGCGAAGGGGTGGGGGTGCATGGCGCGAGCGGCGATCTGTGTGCCTCCGCCTATGCCCGCGCCGTGCTGGAGACGAACCTGCGGCCGCTGATCGGTGCCGGCCGGGCGGTGCGCCTGCGGCTGGTGCTTCCCGAGGGCAGGGCCCTGGCTCTGCGCACCAGCAATGCGGCCTTCGGCGTGGTCGATGGGCTGGCGCTGATCGGCACCCAGGCGGAGGTGCAGCGCAGTGCGGCTCCCGATCAGTTGCAGGCCTGCCTGGCGGCCCTGGCGGCGCGCACCGCCACCGCAGGCTTCGCCGGTGATCTTGTGCTCGTGATCGGGGAGAACGGCCTCGATCTGGCCCCCAGCCTGGGGCTTCCCGGCGAGCTGCTGCTCAAGGCCGGCAACTGGCTGGGCCCGGTGCTGGTGGCGGCGGGGGAAGCGGGCGTGCGCCGCCTGTTGCTGTTCGGCTACCACGGCAAGTTGATCAAGCTGGCCGGCGGCATCTTCCACACCCATCACCATCTCGCCGATGGCCGCGCCGAGGTGCTCACCGCCCTGGCGGCCCTCGAAGGGCTCAGCGGCGCAGCCCTGGCCCGCCTGCATGCCGCCGCCACCGTGGAGGCGGCGCTGAGCGAACTGGCGGCCTCGGACCCCGCCTTTGCCCTACGGCTGGAGCGGCGCATCGCCTCGGCCATCGAGCAGCGCAGCACGGACTACCTGGCCCGCTACGGCAGCTTCCCCATGATCGTCGGGGCCGCGCTGTTCGACCGCCGGCGACAGCTGCGTGTGTGCGGACCTCAAGGCCAGAAATTACTGGAGGCTTTGCGGCACCCACTAGGGTGAACTTCTCAGGCCTGGCGGCCCATGCGGGGCCTTGCTCCGGGGGCAACTCAACCGACCAGCCGCCGATCAAGAAGCGTTCCGGTCGTATGTCTCAAGCTTCACAGTCGCTGGAACAGCCGGAGAGCCAGCGCCACCCGGCGATCGTGATTCTCGATTTCGGTTCCCAGTATTCGGAGCTGATCGCGCGCCGGGTGCGGGAAACCGAGGTGTATTCCCTGGTGATGGGCTACGCCACCAGCGCCGATGAGCTGCGCGCACTGGCCCCCAAGGGCATCATCCTCAGCGGCGGCCCCAGCTCGGTGTATGCCGAAGGGGCGCCGGTGTGCGATCCGGGCCTCTGGGATCTGGGCATCCCGATTTTCGGGGTCTGCTACGGCATGCAGCTGATGGTGCAGCAGTTGGGCGGCAGCGTGGTGGCGGCGGGACGCGGCGAATACGGCAAGGCGCCGATTCAGGTCGACGATCCCACCGATCTGCTCACCAATGTGGAGGATGGCTCCACGATGTGGATGAGCCACGGCGATTCGGTTGAAACCCTGCCGCCTGGATTTGAACGGCTTGCCCACACCAAGAACACCCCAGAAGCGGCGGTGGCTGATCACCAACGCCATCTTTATGGCGTGCAGTTCCATCCCGAAGTGGTGCATTCCAGCGGCGGCATGGTGATGATCAGAAATTTCGTTTACCACATCTGCGGCTGCGAGCCCGACTGGACCACCAGCGCCTTCATCGACGAAGCCGTGGCCGACGTGCAGGCCCGTGTGGGCAGCAAGCGGGTGCTGCTTGCCCTCTCCGGAGGCGTGGATTCCTCCACCCTCGCCTTTCTGCTGCACAAGGCGATTGGGGATCAGCTCACCTGCATGTTCATCGACCAGGGCTTCATGCGCAAAGGGGAACCTGAGTTCCTGATGGAGTTCTTTGATCGCCAGTTCCATATTCACGTTGAATACATCAACGCCCGTGACCGCTTTCTCACCAAGCTCAATGGCATCACCGATCCCGAAGAGAAGCGCAAGATCATCGGCACCGAATTCATCCGTGTGTTCGAGCAGGAGAGCAAGCGCCTCGGCCCCTTCGATTACCTCGCCCAGGGCACGCTTTATCCCGATGTGATCGAATCGGCCGGCACTGGCGTGGACCCCAAGACCGGGGAACGGGTGGCGGTGAAGATCAAGAGCCACCACAACGTGGGCGGCCTGCCCAAGGATCTGCAGTTCAAGCTGGTGGAGCCCCTGCGGCGTCTGTTCAAAGACGAAGTTCGCAAGGTGGGCCGCAGCCTCGGCCTGCCCGAGGAGATCGTGCGGCGCCATCCCTTCCCGGGGCCCGGCCTGGCGATCCGCATCCTGGGCGAGGTCACCGCCGAAAACCTCAACATCCTGCGGGATGCCGATCTGGTGGTGCGCGAGGAGGTACAGGAGGCGGGTTTGTATCACGACATCTGGCAGGCCTTTGCGGTGCTGCTGCCGGTGCGCAGTGTTGGTGTGATGGGCGACAAACGCACCTATGCCTACCCGATCGTGCTCCGTTGTGTGTCCAGCGAAGACGGCATGACTGCCGACTGGTCGCGCTTGCCCTACGACCTGCTGGAGAAGATCTCCAACCGCATCGTCAATGAAGTGCGGGGCGTCAACCGGGTGGTCTATGACATCACCAGCAAGCCACCAGGCACGATCGAGTGGGAATGAGCGTCGGTTGAAGGCGCCAGCGGTCCGGCCTGGCCTGCCCGGGGCAGCTTCGATACCATCGGGTCCCGGCCTACCTATCTTGACCGTCGCCCTCGAGCAGGACCCGCAGCTGCAGCGCCGCCTCCAGCAGGACAGCATCCAGCTGGCGGGAAAGGTGATCTATCTCAATCCTTTCCTCTACTGGCGGCGTTTCGATGCCAACACTGACCGCTGGTTGCGCGAACCCGGTCAGTTGCAGGAGGAACAGATCCTCGCCAACCGGGGCCGCTTCTACCCCGAGGTGCTGTGGGAGGAGATCCCCGAGCAGGAGGCGCAGATCAAGGATGGTGCTGTGGAGATGTTCCTCAAGACCCTGGAACTGATCAGCACCTTCAACCCCGAGCTCAGCGCCGGCCACCTGCTGGAGGTGGAGCGCAAGATGGCCGTGACCAAGAAACGCTCCTTCGAGCGCTGGGTGGAGAAGTCGCTGCGGCGCCGGCAGTCGCTGGAGCGGCAGGAGCGCCGCCGGTTCGATCGCGAACGGTTGCTGCGCAGCTGGGGGGAGTGGGCGGGGCTGGATGTCACCCGTCAGGCGGTGTTGCCGTTCACCGCGCTGCTGGTGCTCGCCGTGGGGGCCGGCTGGATGGTGGGTTCGCGCGAATTCTGCCGTCAGATGATCGTCGATCCCGGTGTGCAGCGGCTGCCCTGAGTCCCTGCCACGCCCGGAGAGCGTCAAACTGGGAGCAAAGCCGCCCGCGTGGGCGGCGCTGCCTCGGTTGCTTCGGCATGGCTGATCCCCTCGATACCCTGCGGCTCGCGTTGATGCAGGAGGTGCTGCCGGTGGGCATGGCAGTGGTGGAACGGGCGCGTAAGGGAGGTCCGCGCGAGGTGGTGGAAGCCTTCACCGCCTCGCCCGATCCGCTCGCTCAGCTGAAGCAGGAAGGGGATCCGGCGGCGCGGGCCGTGCGGCAGAGCCTCGATCAGATCCAGCCTGGCCTCGGTAATCCCGTGATGAAGGTGGAGGTGCGCGACGTGGCCCCGCCGCCGCCCTGGCCGCCGCAGCCGGGCGATCCGGCAGCCACCGGATTCGCAGAAGCCGCAGACCCGCAGCGTGAGCGCGAGGCGCTGCAGGCCACGCTGGCGCGGATCTCCGAGCGCCTGGCGCTGCTTGAGCACCGCCTGGAGGCCTGAAACCATGGCCGCTGGCCATCTGCACGGACAGGCCCGCCATGCGGGCATGCGCCACCAGCCGGCCTGGCTGCTCGGGCTCATCGTGCTGGTGATGGCGGCGATGGGCGCCCGGCTCGTCTGGCTGCAGCTCGCCCAGGGGGCAGAAAACAAGCTGCTGGCGGATCAGAACCGCATCCGCCTGCTGCCCCGCCATCCGATGCGGGGGCGTCTGCTGGATCGCAACGGCCAGGTGCTGGCCAGCAGCCGCCTCACCTACAACCTGTACATCCAGCCCCGGCTCGTCGACGACGCTGCCTGGCCGTTGCTGCGGGCTCGCCTGGCCTCGCTGCTGAAGCTCGACCCGGCGCAGCTCGATGCCAAACGCAGCGAAGGCAGAGCTGTGGATGGCTTCCGCATTGAACTGGCGGGCCCCCTCACCACCGAACAGGTGTTGCGGTTCCGTGAGCAATCCGAGTCGCTCAAAGGAGCTGATGTGGATGTCGACGTGCTGCGCGCCTACCCGCACGGACGGCTCGGCGCCCACGTGCTCGGCTACACGAGCAGTATCACCGAGGAGGAATACAAGGAGCTGTCTGAAGCGGGCTACCGCCTGCAGGACCGCATCGGTCGCACCGGCCTGGAGCGCGTCTACGAGAACCACCTGCGCGGCGAGTGGGGCGGACAGCAGCTGGAGGTGAACGCCGAAGGGCAGGTGCAGCGGGTGCTGGGTGACAAGCCGTCGCGGGCCGGCAAGGACCTGCGCCTCACCCTTGATCTGGAGCTGCAGAAGGCGGCTGAGAAGGCCCTCAGCGGGGTGCGCAAGGGGGCGATCGTGGCGATGGATCCCCAGACCGGCGCGATCCGGGCCATGGCCAGCCGCCCGAACTTCGATCCCAACATCTTCTCGGAGGGCCCCACCACAGCGCAGTGGAACGAGCTCAACCGCCCGGAAGCCCCCATGCTCAACCGGACGCTGCGCGGCTTCCCACCAGCCAGCACCTTCAAGGTGATCACCGCGATCGCGGGGCTGGAGTCGGGCCTGTTCAACCCCGCCTCCACGATCCTCACCTCAGGCTCCTTCTGCTACGACGGCCAGTGCTACGCGGATCACGGCAGCTTTGGCACTATCGGTTTCCGCCTGGCCATGGCGGTGAGCAGCAACAGCTTCTTCTATCGGCTGGGCCTCAAGACCGGCCCCGATGAACTGTTCAGAGCAGCGCGCCGCCTGGGCTACGGCAGCCTCACCGGTGTGGAACTCAAGGGGGAGGAGAGCCCCGGCTTGCTGGGTGATCCCGCCTGGAAGCGCCAGGTGCTCGATGAACCGTGGACCTCGGTGGACACGATCACCTCCTCGATCGGCCAGGGGGCCGTCACCGTCACGCCGCTGCAGATGGCGCGTCTGTATGCGGCGATCGCCAACGGCGGCTGGCTGGTGACGCCCCACCTGGCGGAGCGGCCGGTGGAGCGCCGCTGGATCGGCCTCAAGCCCAGCACATTGAAAGTGCTGCGGGAGGGCCTGCGCGATGCAGTGACCAGCGGTACGGCCACCCTGTTGAACGACCCTTCGCTACCCGCCGTGGCCGGCAAGACAGGCACCGCCGAGGATCCCCCGAGGCCCGACCATGCCTGGTTCGGCGGCTATGCGCCGGCGGGCAAGCCCAACCTGGTGATCATTGCCTTCGGCGAGAACAGCGGCGGCTATGGCGGCACCGTTGCCGCACCGATGGTGAAGGCCCTGCTCACCACCTGGTTCCGTGACACCCTGCCCCAGTTGCGCAACTGAAGCCGACCGCTGGCGGAAGCGGCTGGTTTCCAGCTGCTTCCGGGGGCCACGCCAGGATCTGCTTCGGATGGACCTGAACGGCTTCCTGGAGCTTTGGGGGCAGCTTCAGGCCACCAGTTGCAGCGGAGGGCGCACCACCTCGCTGTAGAAACGCCGCAGTTGCTGGGTGGCGCCCGCCCAGCCCCAGCGCTCCGCTTCTGCCCGTGCTGCCAGCCGCAGGGCCTGGCGCTGTTCGGTGCTGGCCAGCAGCCGTTCGGTGGCGGCGGTGAGGCTGGCAGGGCTGTCGGGGTCGTAGAGGCAGCCGTTCACCCCGTCGGTGACGATGTCGGGGATGCCGCCGCGGTTGGCACCCACCACCGGGCAGCCGGCCGCCATCGCTTCCAGCAGCACCAGCCCCAGCGTTTCGGTGGAGGAGGGGAACAGGAAGGCATCGGCGCTGGCATAGGCGCTGGCCAGATCCTCGCCGCCCAGGTAGCCCAGGAAAGTGGTGGCGCTGCCGGCGAACACCTTCTCGAGCTGCTGGCGGTGCGGGCCATCCCCCACCAGTGCCAGCCTTGCGTGGGGCAGGGCATCGAGCACCGGCCGGATCCGCTCGATCTGCTTTTCTGCTGAGAGCCTGCCCACGTAGAGCAACAGGCTGTCGCTGTCGCCGTGAACGCCGGCGAGTTTGCGGCGCATGGCCGGATTGCGCCATTGAGGCCGGAACAGATCGGTGTCGACCCCCCGCTGCCACAGGGCGGTGTGCTGGATGCCGTGCTGGCTGAGTTCCTCCACCATTGCCGAGGAGGTGCAGAGGTTGAGAGCCGCCTGGTTGTGGGCCGCCTTGAGCAGCTCCCACAGCAGCGGTTCGAACATGCCCATGCCGTAGTGCTCGAGGTACTTGGGCAGGTGCGTGTGGTAGCTGGCCACCAGGGGTACCCCCCGGGTGCGCGCCAGCCAGATCCCGCCCAGGCCGAGCACGGCCGGGTTCACCACGTGCACCAGGTCGGGTTTGAAGGCATCGAGCGCTTCGGCCACCAGGGGGCGAGGCAAGGCCAGCTTCAGCTCTGGGTAGAGCGGCAGGGGCAGGCCCGGCACGCCGATCACCCGGGCGCCCATGAAGTTGTCCGGTGCCCCTTCCGGGCAGAACAGCAGCACCTCGTCACCGGCACGCACCAGGTGGGTCACCGTCTTGGTGAGCCGCGTGACGATGCCGTCGACCTTGGGAAGGAAGGTTTCGGTGAACAGTGCGATCTTCACGGAGACGGCTTGCCTGCGGACGGTCCGTTCAAATCACCGGCTGGAGCGCAGCTGCCTGGCTGTGAGTCCAGGTGGACACGCAGGGGATGCGAGAGCGATCGCAGCGATCGGCCCAGCGGCGTGCCACATCCACCACCTCGCCCAGCAGGCCTTCGTCAAGGGTGGTGGGCTTGAGCCCCAGCTCGATCAGGCAACGGTTGTCGACGATCAGGTCGTTTTCGATGGCTTCCTTGCGGGGGTTGGGGAGATGGTTCAGCTTGGCCCCGGTGACGGCCGCCACCTTTTCGGCCAGATCCTTGACCTTGTGGCTTTCGGTCATCTGGTTGTAAATGCGCACCTTTTCCCCTGCTGCCGGGGGATTGTTGATCGCCAGCTCCACGCATTTCACCGAATCGCGGATATGGATGAAGGCGCGGGTCTGGCCACCGGTGCCATGCACTGTGAGTGGATAGCCGATCGCCGCCTGCATTAGGAAGCGATTCAGCACGGTGCCGTAATCACCGTCGTAGTCGAAGCGGTTCACCAGGCGCGGATCCCTGTCGGTGAGATCGGTGTTGGTGCCCCACACGATGCCCTGGTGCAGGTCGGTGACGCGAATGCTGTCGTTCTTGTTGTAGTAGAAGAACAGCAGCTGATCCAGCGTTTTCGTCATGTGATAGACGCTGCCGGGATCGGTGGGATGAAGGATCTTCTCCTGGAAGCGGCTGCCATCGGGCTGGGGAACTTCCACCGTGAGATAGCCCTCGGGGATGGTGGCGCCACGGTGGGATCCATAGCCGTACACCCCCATGGTTCCGAGGTGAACGATATGAATATCGAGGCCGCTTTCAACAATTGCACAAAGCAGATTGTGCGTTCCGTTCACATTGTTGTCGACCGTGTAGCGCTTTGTAGCGCTGGATTTCATCGAATAGGGGGCGGCCCGCTGTTCGGCGAAGTGCACCACGGCACTGGGGCGCTCACTGCGCAGCAGACCCAGCAGCAGGTCGTAGTCCTGGGCGATATCGAGCGCAACGAAGTGGATGGGCCGGCCACCGGTTTCCTCCCAGGCCCGCAGCCGGTCGTGGATCGTGGCGATCGGCGTGAGCGATTCGACCCCGAGGTCGATGTCGATCTTGCGGCGGCTCAGGTTGTCGACGATCACGACGTCGTGACCGGCGTCGGACAGGTTCACAGCGCAGGGCCAGCCGCAGAAGCCGTCGCCGCCGAGAACGAGAACCTTCACGTCTGAACTCCTGCTGAACGAGCGATTGCTCTCTTGGGGCAAGCTACTACAGGCATTCCGCCCCCCTTGCGGGGCAACGGTGGAGGCCCCTGCCGCGGCCCATCCCGGTGCTGGCCTGGCCCTAGCGGAAGTGGCGTCAGCTGATGCCGACCGCCACGCCCACCATGGCCAGCACCAGCAGTCCACCAGCGATCAGCAGCACCGTGGTGCTGCGGCTGCGTTCGCCGCGGGCTTCCACCACCTGCATGCGCGGTTCCCGGGCAAAGGCGTTGAGCCTGCCCCCGTCCTCCTTGATGACCGACATGCTGGGGTGGCCCGATTGAGAAAGCGAACCTTATCGATGCCCTTTCCGGCCGGTACTGAGGCCGAAAGAGAACGTCAAAAGCGCGGAGACACGGCATCGCCGATCCTGCCCCACCCCGGCGAGCTGGCCTGGGCGTCCTGCCGCAGCGGCAGGCGTCCGGCCTTCCAGGCGCAGCGGCCCGCTGCGGTGGCCTGTGCCATCGCCCAGGCCATGGCAGGTGGATCGCCTGCCATGGCGATGGCGCTGTTGATCAGCAGGGCGTCAGCCCCCATCTCCATGGCCTGGGCCGCTTCGCTGGGCACGCCCAGCCCCGCATCCACCACCACCGGCACCCCTGCCGACTCGATGATCAAGGCGATGTTGGCCGCGTTGCGAATGCCCTGGCCGGAGCCGATCGGAGAGCCAAGCGGCATCACGGTGGCGCAGCCTGCCTCCTCAAGCCGGCGGGCGAGCAGCGGATCGGCATTGATATAAGGCAACACGGTGAACCCCTCCTTCACGAGCCGCTCGGCTGCCTCAAGGGTGCCGAAGGGATCGGGCAGCAGATGGCGGCTGTCCGGGATCACTTCCAGCTTCACGAAGGTGTTGTCTTCCTGGCCGGCGAGCTTGGCCAGCTCGCGGCCCAGCCGTGCCACCCGCACCGCCTCATCGGCGCTGGCGCAGCCGGCGGTGTTGGGCAGCATCCAGATCGTGCTCCAGTCGATCGCCTCCATCAGGCCCTGATGACCGGCCGCCGCCGACTGCACCCGCCGTACCGCCACGGTGACGATCTCGCAGCGGCTGGCCGCCAGGCTGGCCTGCATCGCCGCGAGTGAGGGGTACTTGCCCGTGCCGGTCATCAGGCGGCTGCGGAAGCGGCGGCCACCGATCACCAATGTGTCGTCGGCGAGGCCTGACGGATCCGAGCCCGGAATCTGCACCATGGGGAGAAGTTACAGCGCATGCCTCCTAACCTTCGCGCAGGCCTGCTTGCTTCCATGACACCGGTTCTCTCCCTACTGCTTGCCGCCAGTCCGGTGCCGGTGGGCAGCTTTGTGCCGTTCAGCCTTCCGCCCGCCTCGTCGCTGGATACCTCCTTCAGCGAGATCGGCCCGGTGGAAACCTTCGATCCGGTGGGCCGGGCGGCGTTGCTGGCCGCCCAGTTGCCGCGGCAGTGGCGCGGCAGCTACCAATCCTTCGGTGCTGGCGCCCCCATCCCTGTGGAGCTGCGCCTGGACACGGTGACGGCCATGGGCCAGATGATCGACCTGCGCGGCACGCTCACGGTGGGCAGCGCCAGCTCGCCGGTGCAGGGCAATCTCAATGCCAAGTCGGATCAGCTGGAGCTCATCCCCCTGATCGACAACCTCACCTTGGGCCTCGAGCCCGGTGGTGATTTTCTCGGCCTGCAGGGCTTCTCACCGATGGGCTGGAATGCCCCGCGGCTCACCAATCCCGGTGGTCGGCTGGTGCTCGACCCCGTGAGCGCCTCCGCCCTCCCGGCCGCCCGGCCCGGCGCCCAGCCTGCCGGTCAGGCGGCGCCGATCCGTGGGCTGTGGTGACGGCAAGCGAGCGCCCCTGAGCCCTCTGAGCCGGCGTTCACGCCGGCGTCTTGGTGGGCGAAGGTTTAGGGGCCGATTTGCTGCCCGTGCTGCTGGCTCCAGCTGCCGGGCCTGAATCGCTGGTGTTGGATGCCATTCCCTGGCCGCTGGTTGCTGGAACGTTCAGGTCGGCTGGAAAGCGGCGATCGAGCAGCTTGAGGCGCTTGATAGTGGTTTTGTTGGTGGGGTCGAGGCCTAGGGCCTTGGCGTAGGTGTCGCGCGCGTCTTCGGGTTTGCCCTGGCGCTCGAAGGCATAGCCGAGGTTGTTGAGCGCCACCGGGTAGTCGGGTTTGGCCTGCAGAGCTGACTTGTAGTGGCGGATGGCGCTGGCGTAGTTGCTCTGGGCTGCCAGTGAAAAACCCAGGGCGTTCTGAATCAACGCTTGGGCCTCGGGGGGTTCACCGCCGCTCTTCTTCTGAGCCAGCCGGAGAGTGTCCACCGCCTGGGCGTAGAGCCGCTTGCGTAGCTGAACCGAGCCGAGCTCGTAGAGGACGGCGGGATCTTTGCCATCCCCTCCCTTGGCTTGCCCCTCGAGCCTGGCAAGGGCCGATTCATCGCGGCGCACCCGGATCACCTGAACGGCGATGACCACGGCTGCACCGCCAAGCAGCAGGATCAGGCCGATCAGATAGGCCTGAGGCAGGAGAATGTCCATCGGGCCTCCCCGCAATGCGGTGGTGATCAGCGCGTAGCGGCCGAAACCACGCTGGTGAAACTGGCAGGATCCGCCACGGCGAGCTGGGCCAGCATCTTGCGGTTCAGCAGCATGTCGGCTTTTTTCATGCCGCCGATCAGCCGGCTGTAGCTCAGCCCGTTGATGCGTGCGGCGGCGTTGATGCGGGCGATCCACAGACGGCGGAAGTCGCGCTTCCGGCGGCGGCGGTCGCGGTAGGCGTTGCAAAGCGCCTTCATCACCCGCTGGTTGGCGGTGCGGAACAGGCTGCCGCTGCCGCCCTGGAAGCCACGGGCCAGGCGGAGGATCTTGTTACGGCGTTTACGGGCGACGTTGCCCCTCTTGACGCGGGCCATGGTGTGTTCTCAGGGCGAAATTGAAAGGACGGGGTGCGGGTGACCTGGCGAGAGATCAGCCGGCGTAAGGAAGCATGCGGCGAACGTTGTCGGCGTCGCGTTCGTCGACCACCGCCATCGTGCCCAGAAAACGCTTGCGCTTGGGGCTTTTGTGATCGAGCAGGTGGTTGTGGAAGGCATGCCGGCGCATGAATTTTCCGCTGCCGGTCAGCTTGAACCGCTTCGCGGCTGCTTTGCGGGTCTTGAGCTTCGGCATGTCCTGCGCGACTTCACAAACAACCAAACTACGACTTGGTAGTGCCAGCTGCCAACTCCCCCCGTCCGCTTTGCCCATGCTCCGCCAGCTGTTGCGTCCTTCCGCTCCCCTTTCCCTGCAGCCCGGCCCTGTCCTGGCGCCAGTGGCACTCGGGCTGGCGCTCACCTTGCTGGCGGCTCCCGGCTGCCGCGCCGTCCCCGCCCTCCCCCCTTTCCCCACCCCGCTGCCCCTGCACTGGCCCACCAGCGCGCCGCCGCCGCTGCAGCCCGCCCAGCCCGTGCTGTGGGTGTCGCTCGGCCCGCGCCTCGGCCCTGCTCCCGGCGCGGTGGCCAAAGCCGCCCCGCTGGTGCTGCAGGCGGCGGCAGGCGAGCTGGTGCTCACCGATGCCGATGGACAGCGGCTCTCGGGGTCCAGCGTTCGCCTGCGCTGGCGGGAGGTGCCCCTGGCGGAGCCGTTCCAGCTCGCCCGCACCGTGCTGGGCCCATTCGCCAGCTTCGAGAGTGCGGAGCAGGCCGCCACGGCCTGGCGTGAGCTCGGCGTGAGCCCGGTGATCGCCCATCCCGCCGAGTGGGAGGTGTGGGCGCCTGGCGCCACGCAGGCTCCGGCCGGCCGGCAGGCGCGGCAGGTGGAGCAGCGCTTCAGCCAGCGGCTGGTGCTGACGTCCGGGGAGCCGGGAGCTGCCGGCGCGGTATTGAAAGGTCCTCTGAGGATCACGGCGCCGGGCGGGCTGCGCTGGGAGGGCGGCGTGTTCCAGGGCCCGTTCCGCCTGGCGAGCAACGCCTATGGCGGTTGGAGCCTGATCGAGGAGGTGCCGCTGGAGCGCTATCTGCTTGGGGTGGTGCCCCATGAGATCGGCGCCGGATCACCGCCGGCCGCCCTCGCGGCCCAGGCGGTGCTGGCCCGCACCTGGTCGCTGCGCAACATGCACCGCTATGCCACCGATGGCTACCACCTCTGCGCCGATACCCAATGCCAGGTCTACGCCGATCCACGGCAGTCAGGGGCGGCGGTCCGCGCAGCGATCCAGGCCACCCGGGGCCAGGTGCTCACCTGGCAGGGTGCCCCGATCCATGCCGTATACCACGCCACCAACGGTGGCATGGCCGCCGGCTTTGAGGAGGTGTGGAGTGGCTCGCCGCTGCCTTACCTGAAGGCGGCGCCGGATGGTCCGCCCGCCTTCAGCGCGCGGTTTGCGGTGCCCCTGGCGGCGGCGTCGCTGCCGGCGCTGCTGGCGGGCGGTGGTTCTGCCTATGGCGCTTACCACCCGCGCTTCCGCTGGCAGCGCCTGATGACGACCGCTCAGGTGCAGCAGGCCCTCGCCACGGCCCGACTGCCGGTGGGCACCCCCTTGAAGCTCAGCGTGCTGGAGCGGGGGCCGAGCGGCCGCGTGATGGCTCTGGCCGTCGAGGGGAGCGAAGGCCGCCAGGTGCTGCGCCGCGATGCCATCCGGCGCACCTTCCGGCAGTTGCCCAGCACATTGTTTGAACTCAAGGCGGAGGGGGCGGGTCGCTGGCTCTTCAACGGCGGCGGCTTCGGCCATGGCGCAGGGCTTTCCCAGGCGGGCGCGATCGATCTGGCCGGTCGCGGCTGGACCCTGCCCCAGCTGCTCAATCGCTACTACCCAGGCACGCAGCTCCAGCCGCTGGAGGCGCTCGGCCAGGGCCTTTAGAGTTCGGCTCAGTTCGAGCCCTGCCACGACCGGGACCCTGTCGCGTGCGGCGTGGCACCACGGAGAGCCTCTATTTATGCCAGGCCTGACCGCAGCGAAGACCGTCTCTCGTCCTCGGCGTGGCAAAGCGGCGCTGTTCGTGTTGCTGTGCGGTTGTGCCGGCGCGGCACCCCACTGGGTGGAGCCGCCCCGCAACCTGCTGCCGGCGATCAGCCTCACCCTGTTGCTGGGCGCCTATGTGATCCGCACCGTGCTGTTCCGGCTCTGGAAGCCCCAGCCGGCGGCGGCGCTTCCCGAGGCTATGGAGGCCTGGCCGGACGTGGATGTGGTGGTGGCGGCGCGGGACGAGGAAGCGGTGATCAGGCGGCTGGTGGAGCGGGTGGCACAGCTGCGCTACCCCGAAGGCCAGCTGCACCTCTGGGTGGTGGACGACGGCAGCGAAGACCGCACAGCAGCGCTGTTGGAGGAGATCGGCAACCGCCACCCCCTGCTCACGGTGCTGCGCCGGCCGCGGGATGCCGGTGGGGGCAAGTCGGGGGCGCTCAATGCCGTGCTGCCCCAGCTGCGCGGACGCTGGATGCTGGTGCTGGACGCCGATGCCGGCATGCCCAGGGATCTGCTGCAACGGTTGATTCCCTACGCCGAAGCGGGCGGCTGGGCGGCCGTGCAGCTCCGCAAGGCGGTAGTGGAAGCCGATCGCAACCTGCTCACCTTGGCCCAGGCGATGGAGATGGCCTTCGACACTGTGATTCAGCAGGGGCGCCTGGCCTCCGGCGGCGTCGCTGAACTGCGTGGCAATGGCCAACTGCTGCGGCGTGATGCCGTGGAAGCCTGTGGCGGCTTCAACGAAGCCACCGTCACCGACGATCTCGATCTCAGTTTCCGTCTGCTGCTGGGCGACTGCAGCATCGGCGTGCTTTGGGATCCGCCGGTGGAGGAAGAGGCGGTGCGCACCCTGCCCGCCCTCTGGCGTCAGCGGCAGCGGTGGGCCGAAGGGGGCCTGCAACGCTTCTTCGACTACTGGCCCAGCCTCGTGGCAGGCCCGCTGGCCCCTTCCCGCAAGCTCGATCTGGCGGCTTTCTTCCTGCTGCAATACGCCCTGCCGGTGGTGTCGATCGCTGATCTGATCACGGCGCTGGCCACAGGAACATGGCCCTCGATCTGGCCGCTGTCGATCGTGGCCTTCGGCCTCTCTGGAGCGGCAATCGTGGTGGGCTGCCGGCGCAGCAGCGAAGGCCCACCGCTGCCACGCATCCATCCCTTCACCGCCGCGCTGGGCATCGCTTATTTGGCCCACTGGTTCGTGGTGATTCCCTGGGTGGCGCTGCGCATGGCTCTGCTGCCGAAACGTCTCGTCTGGGCCAAGACACTCCATGTGGGCGAGGCGACCGGCGACGAAAGCCACGAGGAGGGCGACGATCTCACCGGCGAGCCCGACCTCACCACCCAGATCTCCTAGGGCGGGTTCGCCCCATCCTGCTGGCCTGGCACCGGCCCGTCGAACGAAACCACCTCGCCGTTGAAGAAGTCCGCCAGGCGCCGCGCCTTGTCGTCGAGCGGCACGGGAGCTGCAGGTGCGACAGGGGCCGCAGGGGCCGGTGCGCTGCCACCAAGGGCTTGGGCTGCTGGCAGCGGCATGTCAATGACAGCTGCAGCCATGGCACTGACAGGTGCCCCACGCCCTGAGCTGGCGGGGGCGGCCCCAGCTGGTAATACCGAAGCCACCCCGGCCTCGGGCGTTGGACCTGCGGCGTCGGCGCTCTCCAGTACGAGCAGCCGGGGGGAGCCCAGCGCACTTTGCAGGGCCCTCTCCAACAGCGGCAGACGGCTCTGGACCATCGCCACCCAGTTGCCGCTGACCCGCACCACCGCCCGCTGTCCGTCGAGGCGCACGAGTGCCGCCTGCTGGGAAAGGAGCATGCGAGTGGAGGGAAGCTCCAGGCTGGCCAGGATCTGCTGCCACAGCTCAGTGAGGTTGCTGCCGCCCTCCGAGCTGGAAGCCACCGGGGACGCAGGCGCCGGCACGCCAGGCACCGGTACGCCAGGCACTGCGGCCGTGGGCCCTGGGGCCTTGGCTGGTGGGGCGCTGGGAACAGCTGGGGCACTGCCGGGCGCAGCAGCTCCCGGCGAAACAGAAACTGGCGCGGCGGGCCTTCGGACGGTGGCGCCAAGGGCGGCGGAGAGCGGCGCGGCGGCGTTGCCCGCCGATGGTTCGGCCAGCAGGCCCAGCAGCAGCACCTCCAGCCACAGCCGCGGCTGCACGCTCTGACGCAGCTGTTGTTCGCTGCCCTTGAGGCCGGCCTGCCAGCTCAGCAGCCGGGGGGTGGAAATGCGGGCCGCCAGCTCCGGCAGCTGGGGCCGGAACTGGGGGGAAAGGCTGCTCAACTCCAGGCGTCCGGGGGCGGCCGCAGCCACTGTGAGGTCGCGCAGCAGCGAGGCCAGCCCCTGAAGCACCGCCCCCGGGTCGCGGCCCCGCTCCAGCAGCTCCCGACAGGTTTCCACCACGGCCAGCGGTTCAGCGGCGGCGAGGGCCGCCGCCAGGGAAAGCAACTCCTGCTCCGGCACCGCCCCGAGCAGCTCCCAGACGGCGCCGGCCTCCACCGGAGCGGGCAGGAGACTGAGCTGGTCCAGCAGGCTTTCGGCATCGCGCAGGCCGCCCTGGGCCCGCTGGGCTACCACATGCAGGGCTTCGGGCGTGATGCTGATCGCTTCGAGCCGGGCAATCTCGCCCAGGTGGGTTTCGATCGCCTCCAGGGGAATGCGGCGGAAATCGAAGCGTTGGCAACGGGACAGGATCGTGGGCAGCACCCGCTGGGGATCGGTGGTGGCCAGCACGAACACCACCCGCGGTGGCGGTTCCTCCAGGGTCTTGAGCAGCGCATTGAAGGCGGCGGTCGAGAGCATGTGGCACTCGTCGATCACGTAGACCTTCCAGCGGGCCTGCACCGGTGCGAAGCGCGAGCGTTCGATCAGTTCCCGGATGTTGTCGACGCCGGTGTTGGAGGCCGCATCGATCTCGATCACATCGAGGGCATTGCCCGCCGTGATCGAGCGGCACAATTCACAGACACCGCAGGGTTCGGGGGTGGGGCCGTCGGCGGCGATGCAGTTGAGCGAGCGGGCCAGGATCCGCGCGCTGGAGGTCTTGCCGGTGCCGCGCGGGCCGCTGAACAAATAGGCGGGCGCGATGCGCCCCTGCCGCAGGGCGTTGCTGAGCGTGGCCACGATCGCCTGCTGCCCCACCAGCTGGTCGAAGCGCTGGGGGCGGTATTTGTGATGGAGCGGCTGATAGGCGCTGGCCTGGGTCATGGCGGAGTCCCCGGACGGCCTGATCAGCGAGGTTACTGGGGGCTCCCGGAGCCCAGCAGACGCTCCAGCCGGCCTTCCAGTTCTTCCACCGCTTCCAGCTGATCGGCCAGGTTCTGGGCCTGTAGACGCAACCGATCGAACTGGTCGGTGCTGTCGCTTTTCCAGCGCGCTTCGGCCTGTTCCAGCTCCAGTTCCAGCCGCTGCTGCAGCTTCAGCCGCAGGGCATCGAGCTGCTCCAGGCTGCGGCGGGCCAGCTCCCGGCCCCGCTCCAGGTGGCTGCCATCGATGGCCAGGCCCTGGCGCAGCAACAGCCGCACGGCCACCAGCAGAGCGGCGGGGATGAACTGACCCAGGGCCAGGGCGCCAAGGCTGCCGGTGCCCAACCACCCCTCCACCTGGGAGCTGCGGTGACGACCGGTCTTGCACCAGCTGGCGAAGTGCTCGCAGTTGTTGAACACCAGGTTGTAGCGCTGCTCTCCCAGGCGCCCCATGGCGCGCCGCAGCGTCACCCCTGCCGGCGACACCTCTGCCTCCGGGTAACTCACCACGCTGATCGCTTCGCCGCAGGAGAAGTCGGAGAGGGGACTGCGCAGGATCTGGCGACCCTCCAGATAATGGGCCACCGTGCCGTCGCCCAGATCGATGCCGTGGTGATCGAACAGGCCGTGTTGGCGCGGCACCTGCAGGTGGTCAGCCGTGGCCATGGCGGCTGTGCCTCAAGCTGATTCCTGTTTGTCGACCAGGCCGGGGTAAGGAAGGATCTTGGCGCGTGAGCGCAGCTCCACCAGCTCACGGGTGATGGTGAAGGTGGTGATCGCGTCGTTGGAGGGGATGTCGTACATCACATCGAGCATCAGCTCCTCAACGATGCCCCGCAGTGCCCGGGCGCCGGTGCGTCGTCGGTGGGCCTCCTGGGCGATCGCCTCGATGGCGCCGGCCTCGAACTCCAGCCGCACGTTGTCCATGCTCATCAGCGTCTGGAACTGCTTCACCAGCGCGTCGCGCGGCTCGGTGAGGATGGCTTCGAGGGAGCGGATGTCGAGTGGTTCGAGCACGGCGCTCACCGGCAGCCGGCCGATGAATTCCGGGATCAGGCCGTAGCGCACCAGGTCGTCGGGTTCCAGGTGGCGCAGCACGTGGGCAGCTTGCTGCTCCTTCTGCGCGCGGCTGCGGCCGCGGCCATCGCTGGGCAGAAAGCCAATCGAGTTGCGACCCAGCCGCCGCTGCACCACATCTTCAAGGCCAGTGAAAGCACCGCCGCAGATGAACAGGATCTGGCTGGTGTCGATCTGGATGCAGTCTTGGTAGGGGTGCTTGCGGCCGCCCTGCGGCGGCACGTTGGCCACCGTTCCTTCCAGCATCTTGAGCAGGGCCTGC
Organism: uncultured Cyanobium sp.; assembly: GCA_937919075.1. Taxonomy (GTDB): domain Bacteria; phylum Cyanobacteriota; class Cyanobacteriia; order PCC-6307; family Cyanobiaceae; genus MW101C3. The sequence goes on from CALFOF010000053.1 coordinate 19,096, forward strand.
TGCACCCCTTCGCCTGACACATCCCGGGTGATCGAGGGGTTTTCGCTCTTGCGGGCGATCTTGTCGATCTCGTCGATGTAAATGATGCCGCGCTGGGCCTGCTCCACATCCAGATCGGCCTTCTGCAGCAGCCGCAGCAGGATGTTCTCAACGTCTTCGCCCACGTAGCCGGCTTCGGTGAGCGTGGTGGCGTCGGCCACCGCGAAGGGCACGTCGAGCTGCTCAGCGAGCGTCTGGGCGAGGAGGGTTTTGCCAGAGCCGGTGGGGCCGATCAGCAGGATGTTGGATTTGTGCAGCCGGGTGGCGAGATGGTCGGTTTCGCCTTGCCCATCCCCTTGCCAGGCCAGGCGTTTGTAGTGGTTATAGACCGCCACCGACAACACCTTCTTGGCTTCGTCCTGCCCCACCACCTGCCGGTCGAGGTAGGCCTTGATCTCACGTGGCTTCGGGACGGTGGCCAGGGTAGGGGCCGGTTTGGCGCCTTTTCTGGGCGCAGGCTTTCTGCTGCTGTCGTGGTGGGCGCGGGTGCTGCCCGGCGTGTCCACCAGCTCCTCATCGAGAATCTCGTTGCAGAGATCAATGCATTCGTCGCAGATGTAGACCCCTGGTCCGGCGATCAGCTTCCGCACCTGTTCCTGCGATTTCCCGCAGAACGAGCACTTCAGATGGGCGTCGAACTTGGCCATCGCGTGGGATCCGGAAGCGGAGGAAGAACGCTGGAGGCCGGAACTCCAGAGGGGCCCGTAATGGCGGGGTCAGACGAAGGAGGCCGCGCTGGTGTGGTTCAGAGCGGCGTGGTGTCGGTGACGACACGATCGATGAGCCCGTAGGTCACGGCTTCGTCTGGAGACAAAAAGTAGTCGCGGTCGGTGTCTTCGGCAATCTTTGCCAGGGGCTGGCCGGTGTGTTCGGCCATCAGTCCGTTCAAGGTGTCCTTCAGGAAAAGGATTTCCTTCGCCTGGATTTCGATGTCAACTGCCTGGCCCTGGGCGCCGCCCAGCGGCTGGTGAATCATGATCCGGGCGCTCGGCAGGGCCATGCGCTTGCCTTTGGTGCCGCCGGAGAGCAGGAAGGCCCCCATGCTCGCCGCCAAGCCATAGCAGATGGTGACCACGTCGGGGGCCACCTGCTGCATGGTGTCGTAGATGGCCAGCCCGGCTGTGACCGAGCCACCGGGAGAGTTCACATAGATCTGGATGTCCTTGTCGGGATCTTCCGCCTCCAGAAAGAGCAGCTGGGCCACCAGCGAGTCGGCCACGGCATCGTCGATGCCGGTGCCGAGAAAGATGATCCGCTCGCGCAGCAGGCGTGAGTAGATATCAAACGCCCGTTCACCTCTGCCGGATTGCTCCACCACCGTGGGGAGCACCCCCGGTGCCGCCTGAGGCCCGACGCCGCTGAGGGCCATGGCTGGGTGGCCCTGCCAGCGGTTCTGGATCGGATGGGGGCGGAAGGCGTCGATCACGCGGCCGTGGGGATGCGAGGGGAGATGGAATCAATCTATGGCCGCTGCGCTTCAGGTCGCTGCGGCCGGAGGTTCGGTCGCAGCGGCAGTGTCGCCTGTGGTGGCTGCTGCCGTTGCACCTGCGCTGGCGGCCTCTGTGGAGCCTTCGCTGACTTCCTCGTTGGCTTCGTCGGCCGGTTCCGGTGCTTTCTCAGTGACGGTGCTGTTTGCCTCCAGCCACTCCAGCAGTTTCTCGCGCAGCAGGTCGTCGGCCACGGCCAGCCGCAGCCGCTCGGGATCGATCTTGCTGGTGTCGCTGAAGCCCTTGCTCACCTCCTTCACCTTGGCGTCGACGACGGCCGGCTCCACCGCAATGGCTTCGGCCTCGGCCAGGGCCTGGAGGGCGAAGGTGCGCTTCAGGCGTTGCACCGCCTCGGGGCGCGACGTGTCCATCAGGCTGCGCACCAGCTCCTGGCTGAACAGCTTCTTGACGTCCATGCCCTGCTGGGCGATCTGGCTGGCCGTCTGCTCGATCAAGTTGCGCACTTCCTGCTGGATCAGGCTCTCGGGAAGTTCCACCTCCAGCTGCTCCACCAAGGCAGTGAGCAGTGCTTCCTGGCGGCCGTTACGGGCGCGCCGTTCGGCGTCTTCGCGCAGCCTGGTTTCCAGCTCGGCGCGCATCTCGGCCAGGGTGGCTTGCTCGCTCGCTTCCTGGGCGAAGGCGTCGTCGAGGGCGGGCAGTTCGCGGGTCTTGAGATCGTTGAGCGTGATCGCGAAGCCGGCAGCCCGGCCGCGTGCGTCCTCTTGGGGGTAGTCGTCGGGGAACAGGCAGCTGATCTGTCGCTCCTCGCCGATGGTCATACCGAGGATGCCTTCCACAAATCCGGGAATCATGCGGCCATCGTCGAGCTCCACCTCCAGCGCCTCGGCGGTGCCCCCGACGATCGCTTCACCGGTGTCGGTGTAGCTGCCGCTGAAGCTCACCACCGCCACATCGCCGGTGGCGGCGGGCCGACCTTCCACCGGCACCAGGGTGGCCCGCTGGCGGCGGGATTGTTCGATCAGTTCATCGATGCGGGCCGGGTCGTAGCTGACGGCTTCGGCTTCGGCCGTCAGACCGGAGGTGGCCTTCAGGCTGGGGGTGGGCTGCACATCCAGCTCCAGGGTGAGCACCAGGGCTTCACCGGGGTTGAAGCGCTCCAGCAGCGCATCGAAGCCTTCGCTGAGCTCGGGGCTGCTGAGGGCATCGATCTTTTCCTGGGCGAGCGCATCGCGCCAGACGCTGTCGACAAGATCCTCAAGGGCAGTGGCGCGGATCCGCAGCGGACCGATCTGCTGCAGCAGCACAGGGCGCGGCACCTTGCCGGGCCGGAACCCCGGCAGGCGCACGCTGCGGCTCAGCTTGCTGACCGCCGCTTCGTAGCTGGCCTGGGAACGGCCGCCGGGGATTTCCACTTCCAGGGCCAACCGGCTACCGGGACGGGGGCTGGTCTTGACCTTCAAAGCAGAGCTCATGGACGAACCGGCTGGACCGGCGGGGCAGGGCAGCTCTCAATACTAGAAACCCACCTCTCCCTCCCTCCTGCCAACCGGGCAGAGGGCGCCGCCGGCAGGGCCATGGACGCCGCCGGCAGGCCCATCCCTGTTCGCCAAAGCGTTGGGGTCCGGGTATGGTGATCGAGACGACAAACAGACCCATATCTCCATCCGGTTCGCCGCAGGCAGGGAATGCTCTCCTGCCAGGCTCGAGCCCAGACCGTTTCCCACCCTCGTTGGATCGCTGCGCTGGCGGCAAAGGTTTTTCACAACACACCGTTTTCCCTCGCTTTCTTTCTTTTCTCTCCATTTCATCCGCGGCGTCTGTCGGCCCACTTCCTTCTCTTTCCAGGCGCTCGCTGCCAGCCCCGTCGCTGCCTCCTGAGCCCTTTCGGCTCCCCCCCGCCTGAACCTGTTTTTGTCTGCTGCTCCGTTCTCCCCCGCCACGTTGTCCACCGCACCATCCCCCTCCTTCCTGAGCCGTCACCCCCTCACCGTCGCCGTGCTCGGCGCCACCGGTGCAGTGGGCTGTGAGTTGCTTGAGCTGCTGGAGGAGCGCCACTTCCCAGTGGCCGAGCTGCGCCTGCTGGCCTCCCCCCGTTCCGCTGGCCGCAGCCTGACCTGGCGGGGCCGTGAGCTCACCGTGCAGCCGGTCGCCCCGGAGGCCTTCGAAGGGGTGGATCTGGTGCTGGCCTCCGCCGGCGGCTCGATCTCCAGGCAGTGGGCGCCGCTGGCGGTGGCGGCCGGCGCCGTGGTGATCGACAACTCCAGCGCGTTCCGCCTTGATGCGGATGTGCCGCTGGTGGTGCCCGAGGTGAATCCGGCGGCGGCGTTCGCCCACAGGGGCATCGTGGCCAATCCCAACTGCACCACGATCCTGCTCACCCTGGCCCTGGCTCCCCTGCAGGCCCGGCGACCGATCCGTCGTGTCGTGGTGAGCACCTATCAATCGGCCAGTGGCGCGGGTGCCCGGGCGATGGAGGAGCTGCGCACGCTCAGCCGCACCGTGCTCGATGGCGGCCAGCCGGTGAGTGAGGTGCTGCCCCATTCGCTCGCCTTCAACCTCTTCCTGCACAACTCGCCGCTGCAGAGCAACGGCTATTGCGAGGAGGAGCTGAAGATGGTCAACGAAACCCGCAAGATCCTGCAGCTGCCGCAGCTGCGCCTCACCGCCACCTGCGTGCGCGTCCCCGTGCTCAGGGCCCATTCCGAGGCGGTGAACATTGAATTTGAGGAGCCCTTCCCGACCGAGGAGGCCCGCGCCCTGCTGGCGGCGGCACCCGGTGTGGAGCTGATCGAGGATTTCGACGCCAACCGTTTCCCCATGCCCACCGATGTGACCGGCAGGGATCCGGTGGCGATCGGTCGGCTGCGCCAGGACATCAGCGATCCCCATGCGCTGGAGCTCTGGCTCTGCGGCGATCAGATCCGCAAGGGCGCCGCGCTCAACGCCATCCAGATCGCCGAACTGCTGTTCGACCCGGCCCGCCAGCCCCACGGCGGCATGGCCGAGACCACGGCAGCAACCCCCTTCCGAGTGCAATCCCTTGCAGGAGGTGCCGGTTGACGCTGGTTGCCGCGCCCTTCGGCCGGGTGCTCACCGCCATGGTCACGCCGTTCGCGGCCGATGGCGCCCTGGATCTGGATCTGGCCGCCCGGCTGGCCGTGCATCTCGTGGCCCATGGGTCCGATGGCCTGGTGGTCTGCGGCACCACCGGAGAATCCCCCACGCTCAGCTGGCAGGAACAGCATCAACTCTTCCAGGCCGTGAAGGAGGCGGTGGGACCCGGCGCCAAGGTGCTCGCCGGCACCGGCAGCAACTGCACCGCCGAGGCCGTGGAGGCGATCTCCCAGGCGGCCGCGCTCGGTGCCGATGGCGCGCTGGTGGTGGTGCCTTACTACAACAAGCCGCCCCAGGAGGGGCTTGAAGCGCATTTCCGGGCCGTCGCCAGTGCCGTGCCGGAGCTGCCGATCATGCTTTACAACATCCCCGGCCGCACCTCCTGCAGCCTGGCCCCGGACACCACCGCGCGGCTGATGGATCTGCCCAACGTGGTGAGCTACAAGGCCGCCAGCGGCAGCACCGACGAAGTCACCCAGCTGCGGGTCCGCTGTGGCTCAGCCCTGGCGATCTACAGCGGCGACGACGCCTTGACGCTGCCGATGTTGGCGCTCGGGGCTGTGGGCGTGGTGAGCGTGGCCAGCCATCTGGTAGGCCCCCAGATCCAGCAGATGATCACCGCCTTCCACGCCGGCGACCATGCCACCGCCCAGGCGCTGCACGAGCAGATGATGCCCCTGTGCCGGGCGCTGTTCTCCTGCACCAATCCGATTCCGGTCAAGGCCGCCCTGCAGCTCGAAGGCTGGCCTGTGGGCGCCCCCCGACTTCCTCTTGTTTCTGCCGACAGCGATGTGCGTGAACGATTGACCTCTGCTCTGGCCGCCCTGCGTCCCACGTGACGCCAAGGCTCCCCTCCGGCATGGCCTCGCCCGGAACTCCTGCTTCAGCTTCCCCGCACCAGACCACAACATCTGTTTCACAGCTCCATTCCCCTTCGTTCCGGATCTGATCCGCAGACACCCCTGATGACCTCAAGCACCAACGGCAAACAACCCTGTCTCCGCGTGATTCCCCTCGGCGGCCTTCACGAGATCGGCAAGAACACCTGCGTGTTCGAGTACGGCGATGATCTGATGCTGGTGGATGCCGGCCTGGCCTTCCCCAGCGACGGCATGCACGGCGTCAACGTGGTACTGCCCGACACCAGCTACCTGCGCGAGAACCAGAAGCGCATCCGCGGCATGATCGTGACCCATGGTCACGAAGATCACATCGGTGGCATTCCTCACCACCTCAAGAACTTCAACATCCCCGTGATCTACGGGCCGCGGCTGGCGATGTCCATGCTTCAAGGGAAAATGGAGGAGGCTGCGGTCACCGATCGCACCGTCATCCAAACCGTGAGCCCTCGCGATGTGGTGAAGGTGGGGCAGCACTTCAAGGTGGAGTTCATCCGCAACACCCACTCGATCGCTGACAGCTTCAGCCTCGCGATCACCACTCCCGTGGGCGTAGTGGTGTTCACCGGCGACTTCAAGTTTGACCACACCCCGGTGGATGGCGAGTACTTCGACATCCAGCGCATGGCCCATTACGGCGAGCAGGGCGTGCTCTGCCTGTTCAGCGATTCCACCAATGCGGAGATTCCCGGCTTCACTCCGCCTGAGCGGGCCGTGTTCCCGAATCTCGATCGCCACTTCGCCAACGCCGAAGGCCGGGTGATCGTCACCACCTTTGCCAGCTCGGTGCATCGGGTATCGATGATTCTGGAACTGGCCATGAAGCATGGCCGCAAGGTGGGCCTGCTGGGCCGCTCCATGCTCAACGTGATCGCCAAGGCGCGCGAACTGGGCTACATCCGCTGCCCCGATGAGCTGTTCGTGCCGATCAAGCAGATCCGTGATCTGCCCGACCGCGAAACCCTGCTACTGATGACCGGCAGCCAGGGGGAACCCCTCGCCGCTCTGAGCCGCATCTCCCGCGGTGAGCACCCCCAGGTGCAGGTGAAATCCACCGACACGATCATCTTCTCGGCCAGCCCGATCCCCGGCAACACCATCTCGGTGGTGAACACCATCGACCGGTTGATGATGATGGGAGCGAAGGTTGTGTACGGCAAAGGCGAGGGCATTCACGTGTCCGGCCACGGTTGCCAGGAAGATCACAAGCTCATGCTGGCGCTCACCCGGCCGAAGTTCTTCGTGCCTGTTCACGGCGAGCACCGCATGCTCGTGTGCCACTCCAAGACGGCCCAATCGATGGGGGTTCCCGCCGACAACATCCTGATCATCGACAACGGCGATGTGGTGGAGCTCACCCCCGACCGCATCCACAGGGGTGAACCGGTCAAGGCCGGCATTGAGCTGCTCGATGCCTCCCGCAACGGCATTGTCGACGCCAGGGTGCTCAAGGAGCGCCAGCAGCTGGCCGAAGATGGGGTGATCACCCTGCTCACCGTGATCAGCACCGACGGTGTGATGGCGGCTCCGCCGCGGGTGAATCTGCGTGGCGTGGTCACCACCGCCGATGCCCGCAAGCTCTCGGTCTGGGCCGAGCGTGAAATCACCTGGGTGCTGGAGAACCGCTGGAATCAGCTCTCCCGCAACAGCGGCGGCAATGCACCTGAAGTGGATTGGGTGGGCGTTCAGCGCGAGATCGAAGTGGGGCTGCAGCGCCGGCTGCGCCGCGAGCTGCAGGTGGAGCCGCTGATCATCTGCCTGGTCCAGCCGGCTCCCGCTGGCACGCCGGCTTACAAGGGCCGCGCCGATGCCGAGCCCGACAGCCGGCCGGCGCCCCGCACCGTGCGGCACCAGAGCCGCGAGGTGGTTCGGGACGGCGCGTTGCGCACTGCGCCGGCACCTGCTGCCACGCCTGTCCGTCAACTCGCTGTGGCGGCCCCAGCGGCCGCCGTCGTCCATGAAGAGCCTGCGGTGGTGCGCCGCGAGGAGCCGGAAATGCCCGCGAACCGGGTGCGCCGCCGCCGCTCCACAGCTGCCGGCTGATGGCCCGGCTGGGTGGTGGTGGGCCTCAGTCCAGCACCACCCGCAGCAATCCCTTCATCAGCTCCGCTTCTTCTTCGGGGCTGATTTCCAATGGCGGCAGTGAGGTAAGCCCCGAATCGGCGGCCCAGCGGGACGCGGGTGTGGCGTCCTCCACCACTCGCACGTTCACGGTTTCGATCGGGGGCGGAACCGGCAGCACCGTTTCAATCGCCACAGCGCGGCTGCCGCTCGCCGCACCGCTGTCAGACGTGGAGGCCTGGGTCATGAACGGCAGTGAAAGGTCCGTGCTCCCCTCGGGGTCAAGCAACTCCACCACATTGTCACTGCCGCCATCATTCAGCCAGGGCATGGCGGCTGTGACGCCGCCCGTGATGCCGGTCTTGCTGTTGATCGGTGGCGCGGTCAGTAGATCAGGAACAACCCCGTGCCCGGGCGCGCTGGCCCGTTGCAGGGCTTTCTCGGTGAGCTCCACTCCCTGAGCCGCCAGGTCGCGGTAGGTGGGGTCGAGAGCGTTGACGAGCACGTTGCGGTACAACTGTCCGGCACGCGCCGGTTGCTGCAGCCCGTAGAAATTGATGTGGCCGAGCAGCAGCTTGAGGCGGAGCACCTGGGGACGGTTGCCTGTGCCTTCCACCACGTTTATCAGCGCTTCGGCGCCGGAGAGGGCTTCGTCGTAGCGCCCCTGGCTGTAGGCCAGTTCCACCACGCCATAACTGCGGTCGAAGCTGGCCTGATCGAAAACTTCTGACATCAGTGGGGGGCGATGTGGAGGGTTGAAGCCGATGGCGGACCAGCGCGCCGGGCAGATCGCTCAAGCGTGAGCGTTTCGCGCGCCCACTCCAGCCGCCAACCATCGGCAAGATCCAGGCTGCCAGGCCCGCGCTCCGGCGGCAACCGCTGCCTCAGGCGCTCCAGCTGGGAGTTCAGTGGCCCGTTTCCCGTTTCCCGCTCAATCCAATGGCGCAGCATGGCGGTCTGGGCGGCCCCGGACAGCTCGGTGAGGACGGCACGGCTGAGGGTGCGGGGCCTGCCTTGCTCACTGAGCGCGATGAGGCCAAGAGACAACAGTTCGCTCTGCAACGCCTGGCCGTGCTCCAGCCGCTCGGCCAGGGCGTTCATGCGACGGCTGGCCCCGGGATGCAGCTCCTCCAGCACCGGTAGCACCTGGTGGCGGATGCGGTTGCGGCTGAAGCGCGGATCCGCGTTGCTGGAATCGGGCCACACGGGCAGGCCGCGGTCTGCGCAGAACCGCTCGGTCTCCTCACGCATCAGCCCCAGCAGCGGCCGGGCGATCTGCACCTTGCCGCTGCTGGGCCGCAGGCGCCGCAGGCTGGCCAGCCCCCGCAGATGGGTGCCGCGGGCCAGGTGCAGAAGCATGGTTTCGGCGCGGTCGCTGGCGGTGTGGCCGGTGGCCACCCGGCGGCAACCCAGCTGTTGTGCCAGCTGCTGCAGGCAGCGATACCGCCATTCCCGCGCGTCCGCTTCCGAGCCCAGCCCTTGAGCAGGGGTTGCCAGCTCCAGTGGCAGCTGCTGCTGCCTGGCCCAGGCGGCCAGCTCCCGGGCCTGGCGGCCGGCTTCGTGGCGCCAGCCGTGGTTGCCGTGCCAGAGATGAAGCTGCCAGTGGTGCAGGCGGCTCAGGTCGAGCAGCAGCCCGGTCATCGCCATCGAATCCTGGCCGCCGGAAACGGCCAGCAGCAACCGCTCCCCCGGTGGCAGCAGCTCGGGGTGCAGCAGCAGAGTCTGGTGCAGGCGGAGCTGCAGGGGCCCCCAGGGGGAGCGGGCCGGCAGCTGTTTGCCGAGCCTGGCGGGCTGCTCCTCCTGCCCGGTGGGTGGGACAATGCCAGTCATCTGCTGCCCCCGCCGATGTCTCGCCTCGCCAGTCTGCCCGCTGCACTGCAAGCTTCGCTGGCCTCGCGGCGGCTGTTGAAGGTGATCGCAGGCCTCACCAACCGCGACGCGGCTTCGGTGACGGCGGTGAGCCGGGCGGCAGGAGCCGGCGGGGCTGACCTGATCGATGTGGCTTGTGACCCCGAGCTGGTGCGGCTGGCGGCAACGGCCTCCGGCTTGCCGATCTGCGCCTCGGCTGTCGATCCCGACCTGTTCCCTGCGGTGGTCGCCGCCGGCGCGGCCATGGTGGAGATCGGCAATTTCGATGCCTTCTACCCGTTAGGCCGTCGCTTCGGCGCCGATGAGGTGATCGCCCTCACCCGCCGCACCCGGCAGTTGCTGCCCCATGTGGTGCTGTCCGTCACCGTGCCGCACATCCTGCCGCTCGATCAGCAGGAGCAGCTGGCGGTGGCTCTGGCGGCCGAAGGCGCCGACATCATCCAGACCGAAGGCGGCACCAGCGCCCTCCCCCACAGCGCCGGCATCCTTGGCCTGATCGAAAAGGCGGCGCCCACTCTGGCGGCGGCTTACGCCATCAGCCGCGCCGTTCCCCTGCCGGTGCTGTGTGCCTCTGGCCTGTCGGCCGTGACCCTGCCGCTGGCGATCGCTGCCGGTGCCAGTGGCGTGGGCGTGGGCTCGGCCATCAACCGCCTGCACGACGACCTGGCGATGGTGGCGGTGGTGCGCAGCCTGCGCGAGGCGCTCAGCGG
>CALFOF010000054.1 GCA_937919075.1 uncultured Cyanobium sp.
GCTGCAGCTCGGCGGCCACCACCTGGCTCAGCTGTTGCTGGGCCTGCTCCAGCTCAGTCGTGAGTGCTTGCTCCAGTTGCTGCAATAACGGCGCCACGAAGTCGGTGGTGGAGTCGAGCAGCGAGCGCTGGCTCCGGATCGCCTCCACCTGGGGCTCCAGCTCCTGGTGCACTGGCAATCCCTTGGCCTGGTGCAGCAGAGCCTGCAGCCGTTCCCAGCCAGGCAGACGTTTCTCCTTGAGGGCGGCCAGGCTGCAGGCCTGATCCCACAACTCCTGCAGCTGATCCTTGCCATCAAGGATTGCCTTGAGTTGCTCGGGGCCATTCTTTTGGCGCAGCTCCTTCAGGAGGGTGGCGCTCACTGGCGGGGGCAGCGGGGCCTCGCCACCGGATTGGAGCACCTTGTTCTCAAGGGCATCGAAGAACTCGACGGCCTTTGCTTCTTCCTGCCCTGATTGGGCCGTGACCCCGGCAATGCCAAACACGCCCCGCACCCCCATCTTTTCCTTGACGGTGAGGCGCACCTCCTGCAAGTAGAACCGCGCTTTGCCGAGGCTCTGCTGATCGAGCTGCCCAACCGCAATCGCGTTGTTTTGGCTGTCCTTGGCGCTGAGGGTGCCATCGCGCAGCAGGGCCAGCAGCACCGCATCCATTGCATCCTGCGGCCAGCCATAGGGCGCTACGCGTAGGACGGCGCGAATCGCACTGCCCTCCTTGCCGCCGCCGATGGCACCGATGACGATGCGGGCCACCGGATGGCTGTCATTTGAGCCCTGATGGCCCACGGCTGAAAGCGGTGAATCGCTGCCATCTTTGGCGCGCTTCACGGCGGTGCCCCAGCTGCCGTGGTCGGCCTTGTGGAACTCGGGGAACAGCCGGGCTAGTGCTGCCTCAGAAGCCGCGGATTGCAGCTTCTCGCTGAGCTTGATGCCGTACTCCTCGATGCCGCCGCCCTTGAGCACCAGGGCATTGGCGATCACATCGGCAATCAGCTCGTTGCAGTCGTCTTCTGCGCGGCTCTGGCGGCTCTGCATCGCCTGCCTTGCTTCCTTGCCTTCTGGCGTGGAGGGGGTGCCGTAGTGATCGAGCACCCGGCGGGCGGCCGTGGCATCAATGATCCGGCTTTGCAGCTCTTCCGCGCCTCTGCGCGGCAGGAACACATGCAGCACCGGATCGTCGGCGCCGGCCTCGCGGGCGGCATCGCGCACCTCCTTATCGCTGCAGCCCCAGCCATCGCGAATCCACACCACCACCTGCTCGTTCGAGGGCGCCGGCGGCTCGGGGTTAGGCCAGTGCACGATCGACCGCTGGATCTTGGCTTGCCCCTGCAGCAAGCGAACCGCCTTGAGTTCCTTCTGGAGCTCAGTGCTGAGGCGCTTCTCACGCTCGTTGGTGATTTCGGCGGTGTCGTTGCGAACCGCCTGGCGCTTCTCCTCAAACAACCGCTGCCACTGGGCGCCTTCTGTGGTCTGCAGGCGGTATTCCTCCAGCCCCGGCTGATCGCCCACCTTCATCAAGGTGCCGTCTTCTGCCATCGCCTCCAGCAAGCCGGCGATTTGATTTCGCAGGGGGCCGCTGTCCTTGCGCAGGTCTGGCACCATCAGGTCGGCCAGGGTGCGGGAGGTGGCGCGAATGCCCTTATCGGCGCCCTGCTCGCGCGGCAGCCGGCTGATCAGGAAGGCCAGCCCGCAGAGGCTTTGCTTGAGCTTGCCCTCCTCTGTGCCCTCCTTGCCGAGATTGGCGATTCGGTTGCTGAGCTCGTTGAGCAGCACACCTGAATTCACCAGGTCATTCGCCATCGATGTGAACAACACATCGCCGGTGATCACCCGGCCCAGGTCTTCTTCTGCGATGTCTTTGACGGCGTCAAAGATGATCCGCAGCTGGGAGCGCAGCTGGCTGTTGGTGCCGGCCACATCGACGCTGCGGAAGCACTCCTCCCAGAAGCGCCGGCGCGTGGGCAGCAGCGGGTAGTCGGCCACCGCCACCTGGCGGTCTTCTGATCGCTCCTTGATCAGGCTGCCTTCCAGCTGCTTGGACACTTCACCGGCATTGGCCTCGAGCACCTGCTGCACATCGGCCTGGGCATCGGCGCGTTTCTGCAGGATCACCTTGCGGATCACCGTTTCCACGTCGGTGTCCGACAGCTGCACCGTCACCCGGAAGCGGTCTTTGAGCTTCTGCAGCTGGGGCGTTTCTGACGACAGCGCCGACTGGCCAGAAGCCACCAACATCACCCGGCTGTCGAGCTCGGTCTGCAGCGCCTCGGCCACTTCCACAAAGTCGGTGGCTCGGTCGTTGGAGTCACCGATGTATTGCTGCACCTCATCGAGCACCAGCATCGTGTGGGGCAGCTCGCCGCCATCGGGCGCCAGGGCCTTGCGGGCTAGCTGCACGAACTCGGCGGTGGTGATGTCGCTGTCGCTGTTGGGGTATTGCTGGCGGATCACATCCCGCGCCTCGCGGTTGCCGGCGGCATAGTCCGGGTCTTGCTCCAGCACAGCGCCAGCGATCAGCGGGCTCACGTAGAGCTCATCCAGTTCCTCCAGCCAGCGGCTGCCTTCTGCTTCCACTGCGGAACGCACCGCATCGAGGTAACCCTTCTCCCGCAGCCAGAAGCAGAAGCGCGCCTGGGGCACCTTCTCGGGCATGCCCACCGCCTTGAGCAGGATCGCCAGCACGGTTTTGCGCACGGCGTCCTTGGCGCCGGAGGGCATGGCGCCGCTGGCGACCATCAACGGTTTGCCACTTCTGGCGGCGAGGGTGTCGAGCTCGCGGAACTGGGCCTTCACCCCATCGGGGAGCTCCAACACCAGATCTCGGGCGCGCTTGCCTGGGAACACCTCGGTGTTAGCCCACATGTGGCCGAGCGTCTTCTGCAAGTGCGACTTGCCGCTGCCAAAGAACCCCGCCACCCAGGCAGCGTTCTGGCGGGGCTGTCCCTGTTGGGCCAGGTAGCTCTGCAGGATCCGCTCCATCGCCTGGCCGTACTGGCCGTCGCACACGAAGGTGCTCAGCTCACCCTCCAGCTCGATGCGGGAGTTTTCGTCGTCGAGCGTGGTGATCCGCGCCTGGCCGTTGTTGGCCAGCGGGCTGGTGCGCGGGTCGCGCTGCAGGGTTTGGAAAATCTTTTGGGTCATGCCACCGCTCCTGTGGGATGGCGGGTGATGCCCACCGCCATGTAGTTCCAGCCGTCTCGAGCATCGAGCAGCCGGTAGTTGTTGCTGTCTTTCTGTCCAGGGAAGAACACGACCAGACGGCCCTGGATCTCGCGCTCCACCTCCTTGATCACATCGGAGAGCCGCAGGAAGCCAAACAGGCTCCCGGCCCCCAGCAGCGCCACCACATCGTTTTCAGTGGCCGCGCTGAGCTGGGCTTTGATCAGGTCTGCCACGTGGCGCAGGAAGCTGGAATCCAGCTTGAGGCGGATGTCATCTGGGGCCTGGAAATATTCCTCGCGGTATTTCATGCCGCCCATCCATTCGGCAAAGGCGGTGGTGAGGTCGACCAGTAGCCAGCCGTGGCCTGCCGTTTTCGTGGCCTGCTCGAATTCCAGCAGCTTGGCCCGCAGGTGCCGCTCCAGCTCTTTTTCGTAGACGAGCATCACCACCCGGTTGGCTGCGGGCAGGCCCTGCTGCCAGGGCACAGAGATGTGGTCTGAGTACTGCGCTGCCAGTTCATCAATCCGGCTCATGACTGCTGGCCTCCGTGCAGGGGATCTAATCCACTGGGATCGATCGAGACCACCCCGGCGCCGTGGGAAAGCTTGAGCAAGCCCAGACGTTTGGCCTGCTGCGCCAGCTCAAGTAGCCCCGAGCTGGAACTGTCGAGCGCAGTTGCCCAGGGGGTGGTGAGCAGGGCCTTGCCGCGCTTGCCGCTGGCGTAGCCAAGCCACACCGCCAGGGCCAGTGACACCGGATGGGGATTGAGCGGCTGCCGCAGCTTTTTGACCCTGCCCTTGAGGTGACCGCTCTGGGTCCAGCTGCTGGCGGTGTTGCGCGCCACCGCATCGAGCACCTTTGGGCTGAGCCGGTCGTGGCTGAAACCTTGGACCGCCGCCACCATTTCGGATCGCTGCAGCAGCTCCCCCTGGGTCATCCCCATTACCTGAGCTGTGGTGGCCAGCAGCAGCGGATCACGGGCCAGGCCGTTGAGCAGGGCCAGCTGGGGGTGTGCGGCGGGATCCACCGCCCAGAGCCGGCGCAGCACCCGGAACAGTGGCTTGCTCGGATCAAGACCATGCAGAGCGGTGAGCCGGGTGGCGGTTTCCTTGCGGGTGGAGAGGGTGCGCTTGCCCAGCACGTTCTCCTCCACGATCGCTGCCCGATACGCCTTGGCCGGAGCATCTGCTGGAATCGCCGCCAGCAGTGCCTCCAGCTCTTGGAGCATCAGGGTCTTGCTGGTGTGGGGGCCACTGTCAGCCACCCGGAAGCCCAGCGCCGCCAGATCAGCTTTGGTGTCTGCGACCTTTGGGGGCTTGGGGCTGGAACGACGGGCGGGCATGTAGCGGAGGGGCTGGGCTGGCCTGGGAGGGCCCTGGTGGAGGCCGCACCGCGAGTTGGTGCGCATGCAGCACAGCAGCGTTCTTGCAGCAGTCTGACCCCTGGCAACGTCTGGCGCCGCCTGGCTTCTGGGGGCGTCACCATCAGAGCCGCAATTATGCGCTGGGCGCATAGGTTTTGGCTTTGATGTAGTTCACCTCCGTACGGGTCTTGGTTGTCAGCCTCGCTACATGCCCAGCAACCGCACCGCCTCCTGCTATTGCGCCTCGATCCCCAGCCCTGAGTCCTGATCCGGCGTCAGCCGCTACCGCTGCGCTGGCCTGCGGCTACATGCCCACATGGATCAGGCAGGCCAGGGCCAGGTCGCTCCAGCTGCCGGGCAGGGTTTTGAGGCTGCGGGAGGTGCCGGGCTCATTGATCTGCAGCCCGCCCTGGCCAACAGCGGCCACCTCGCTGAGCACCGCCATGAAGCGCTGCTGGTCCATCCCCTCGAAGAGCTGCAGGGCCTGGAGGCAGTAGCTCACCGCGTCCTGCCGCAGCCCATCGGGCTGGTCAGCCCGCAGGTCGCGTCTGGCGATGCTGCCGCGCAGGTCCTTGGCCTTGCCCGCCAGCT
>CALFOF010000055.1 GCA_937919075.1 uncultured Cyanobium sp.
AGGCCTCGCCGGACCGTGCTTAGACCTGAGAAGGCCCGAGCGGTAGAACATGCTCTTTGCGCTCTGCCCGCTGGCTCAACGGGCGAAATCAATCACCGTGCGGATGCTGGTGCCGGCATGCATCAGATCGAAGGCTTCGTTGATGCGATCCAACCCCATGGTGTGGGTGATGAAGGTGTCGAGCGGGATCTCGCCTCGCTGGAAGCGCTCCACATAGCCGGGCAATTCTGTGCGGCCGCGCACGCCGCCGAAGGCCGATCCGCGCCACACCCTGCCGGTGACGAGCTGGAACGGACGGGTGGAGATCTCCTGGCCAGCGCCGGCTACACCGATGATCGTGGATTCCCCCCAGCCTTTGTGGCAGCACTCCAGGGCGGCGCGCATCACCGCCACGTTGCCGATGCACTCAAAGGAATAATCCACGCCGCCATCGGTGCGCTCGATCACCACCTGCTCGATCGGGGTGCTGCTGTCCTTCGGGTTGATGCACTCGGTGGCACCGAGCTGGCGGGCGATCGCGAACTTGTCGGGATTGGTGTCGATGCCGATGATCCGCGCCGCTCCGGCCATCACCGCGCCGATCACCACCGCCAGACCGATGCCGCCGAGGCCGAACACCGCCACCGTGCTGCCCGCCTCCACCTTGGCGGTGTTCAGCACCGCGCCGATGCCGGTGGTCACGCCGCAACCCAGCAGGCACACCTTGTGGAGCGGGGCCTCGCGGCTGATCTTGGCCAGCGCAATCTCCGGCACCACCGTGTATTCCGAGAAGGTGGAGGTGCCCATGTAGTGGTAGATCGGCGTGCCGTCCTTGGAGAAGCGGCTGGTGCCATCGGGCATCAGACCGCGCCCCTGGGTGCCGCGGATCGCCTGGCAGAGGTTGGTCTTGCCGGACAGGCAAAAGCTGCAACTGCGGCATTCCGGCGTATAGAGCGGGATCACGTGGTCCCCCACCGCCAGGGAGCTCACTTCCGGCCCAACGGCTTCCACCACTCCGGCGCCCTCGTGACCCAGCACGGCGGGAAAAATCCCTTCCGGATCACTGCCGGAGAGGGTGAAGGCATCGGTGTGACACACGCCGGTGGCCACGATCCGCACCAGCACCTCGCCCGCCTGCGGTGGCGCCACATCGATCGTGGTGATCTCCAGGGGCTGGCCGGCCGCCCAGGCCACCGCCGCGCGTGAACGGATCATGGGCTGGGCCCCGAAAACAGCCATCCTGCCCCCAGCGCCGCCGGCTCAGGAACGGCGAAACACCAGCGAGGAGGGAGTGCCCCAGTCGCCGCTGGCCACGTAGCCGCGGGGATTGCCGCAGAGGTGGCGCAGGATCCAGAACAGCGGTTCGGGGCTGTCAATGCCGAGCTGGCCCTGCAGGCTTGCCAGATCGTGCGGCTCGCCATCGGCCAGCAGCGCCTCCAGCCGGCTCTGCAGATCCAGGATCACGGCGGCCGCTTTCTTGCCCGCCTCCACGCCTGGCTGGTCGTAGGCGTTGATGTTCACCAACTCCGCATAGAGGCCCACCGCCCTCTCGAACAGCGCCACCAGGGCGCCGAGCAGGCGGGCATCGAAGCGCCGCAGGCTGAGCGTGATGCTCTGGCGCCCCCCTTCCGAGAGGGCGGCGCGGGTGCCCTGCAGGAAGCCGTCGAGGTAGTCGCCCGGATGTTCCCCATGCAGGGGCGGCACATCGCTGGGGTCTTCGAGCACTTCGATAAAGGTGACGAAGAAGTTGTCGATGCCGTCACGCAGTTGCTGCACATAGGCGTGCTGGTCGGTGGAGCCCTTGTTGCCGTACACGGCGATGCCCTGGTAGGCGGGTTCACCATCGCGGTCGAGCCGTTTCCCCAGCGACTCCATCACCAGCTGCTGCAGGTAGCGGCTGAACACCTCCAGGCGGTCGCGGTAGGGCAGCACCACCATGTCCCGGTGGCCTTTGCCGTTGCCGGCCACGTGCCAGGCCGCAGCCATCAGGGCTGCCGGGTTGGCGGTGAGCTCGGGCACCCTGGTGGCCACATCCATCTCGGCGGCACCGGCCAGAAAGCCGCGCAGATCGGCGTTGATCAAGGCGGCAGGAAGCAAGCCCACGGCACTGGTGATGCTGGTGCGGCCGCCGACCCAATCGAACATGTCGAAGCGGCGCAGCCAGCGCTCCTCCACCGCCAGCCGGTCGAGCTGGCTGCCCGCCATCGTGACCGCCACTGCCTGAGCGGCCCAGCTGCCACCCAGCGCCTCCAGCCGCGCCCGCGCCTGCTCCATGCCCAACCGCGGCTCCGGCGTGCCGCCCGATTTGCTCACCACCACCATCAAGGTGGTGCGCAGCCGCTCGCCGAGGCCGGCCAGGGTGCGGCTGAACCCTTGCGGATCGACGTTGTCGAAGAAGTGAAAGGGCAGGCCCTGCCCCTGCTGCTGCAGCGCCCGCAGGATCAGCAGCGGCCCGAGGCCGGAACCGCCGATGCCGATCCACAGCACATCGGTGAAGGGTGTCAGGCCCGGCGGTTGGAGGTCGCCGGCGAGCACCTGCTGGGCGAAGGCTTCGATGCTGTCGATCTCCTGGCGGATGTGGCTGCTGATGGCGGGCTCCGGCGCCAGCTGCGGAGCCCGCAACCAGTAGTGGCCCACCTGGCGCCCTTCATCCGGGTTGGCGATCGCGCCGGCCTCCAGCGCGTCCATGGCCTGGAACGCGGCGGTGAAGGCGGGGGTCAGCGCCTCGAGATGCTCCGGGGTCACCGCCATGCGGCTCACATCCAGCCACATCCCCAGCCCTTCGTGGTGCCAGAGCAGCGAACAGAACCGTTGCCACTGTTCCGCCGAAGCCTGGGGCTTGAAGTCTGGAAACGTCGTCATGCGCCCTGGTGGATGTGACAGGTTCAGGGGATGAACCTATCGGTGGAATCGCCCTTAGAACCCTGACAGGGCCCATCGCCGTGAGCCGGAACACCCGGAAGGCGGATTTGTATGGACGGCCACACAAACGGCCCAAGCGTTGGGAGCAGCCAGACAACGCCAGTAGAGTTTTGTTTAACAATTCACTCCAAACCCGGTTTGAAGCCTGCTGCGAAGCTACGCATTCCGCTTCGCTCTCTGCGCACACCGGCGTTGCTGCGAGCCTCCAGCTGGGTTCTCGCCCTGGGCCTGCTCAATGGGCTGGTGGCCACGGTGCGGCATCCCGATGTCCCATCGGTGGCCTTGGTGCTGGAGCCCGGCCTTACCGCCAGCCTTGAGGCTCAGGTCCATCAGAGCGCCAAATTGGCGGTGAACGGTCTGCGGCCGAATCCGGTCGATTTCACCCCCGACGAACTGCGTGAGCTGCAGCGCCGCTTCGGCGTGCATGGGCCCCAGCCGAAGCTGGCTCAGCTGCTCACCCAAGGCATGGATCAGCTCACCCCGCTGCGGGCTAACACCTTCAGCCGCATTGAGGAGCTGAAGCCGGTGATCGTGAGCGAGTCACGGCGGTATGGCGTGAACCCGATGCTGGTTGCCGCCGTGTTGTTCGATGAGATTCAACGGGCGAAGCCGGGCGAAGATCTGCCGCTGGCCGCTGATTCCGGCTTGTTCAAAACGCATGGCCCAGCCCAGCTGGGGGTTGATGAATTTGTGCACCAGGGGCTCCTGAGCCCGGATGCCAGTCCGGAGGAGCGGGCCGCCGCGCGGCGCGAGCTGCTCATCCCTGAGCGCAATGTGCAATTGCTGGTGGGCAAGTTTCACCGCCTCTCCACCGTGTTGGGCTTCCCCTCGAACCGCATCCTGGAAGCCAGCGCCGGGCCGCGCGATGCCAAGGCGCTCGCCACCCTTGCCTATCTCCACAACGGCAAGCTGGATTACCCGGCCCGCATCCTCAGCTACATGCAGGATCCTGCCCTTCACGCCCTCATCTACAGCGAGCGCCGGCCCCAGTTTTCACCGCTGATCTGAGGCCTCACCGGCTCTCCAGCGGGTGGCTCTGCCGCAAGTTTCGATGGCACCGGATTTCAGCTGGCCTTGCAGAGCATGCCGAGCGCCGCGAGCCGCGTCTGCAACTCCGGCCAGAGGAAGCTGCGGGGATCGGCCCGCTCTCCACCGAGGTCCACATAGCGGTGCGTGGTGATGTTCTGGGGTGGGATCTGGAAGCGCCGCATCCAGTCGGTCAGCACCACCGCCAGGGCGTCGTACTGGGCGGCGCTGTAGCCGCTGTGCTGGGCATCGGCATCTTCCCCATCCAGCGGCGTTTCAAGGCTCAGGTGCAGGGCGAAGTTGTTCACCGATCCGCCCACATTCGGGTTGGTCATCACCCACTGGCCGTTGAAGGCGGAGTTGCCGGCGCCGAAGGCGCGATAGGCGGGATCGAGCGCCTGCACCACCTGCCCGTCCTCGCCGATCATCAGGTGGTAGCTCACCTGGTCTTCGTCGCGGGGGTGGGGGGTGAGAAAGGTCTGCACCGCCGATTGCATGCCGTAGACCGTTTCGTGCAGCACCACCACGCGGGGGGTGGGATTCACCGGGTTGCCGAAGGCATCGCTGCGGAAGCGGCTGCCGTAATTGGTGGGATCGATGGTGAGGCGCTGCATCGTTGTTGGCAGGGCGGCCACCATCGCTTCCAGGCGGCGGCTCAGTTGTGGATCGGCCGTGCACTGGCGGCGCAGGGGGCTGACCCAGCGGTCGTGAGCCGGTGGAGCTGGAGCGGGGCGGGCGTTGGGAGCCACGGTGGTGGCTGGGGCTGAAGGGCCGGAGCGGGGCGCTCCCACCTGCTCGAGCAGTTCCAGCAAGGAGGGGGTCTGGCTGGAGGGGTTGCTGACAGAGAGCTCGCGCCCCACCCAGCCCAGCCCGCCCAGAGCCAGCACCGCTGCAGCGGCCAGGGCCAGCGCCCCGCCCCGCTCGGGTGCCAGCTGGCGGGCGCGCACCACCAGGCTGCGGACGTGGTTCAACATGGAACCACCTGCAGCCATTGCCCGCGCAGGGCCAACGCCGCCGCTGAACAGCCGGGATCGGCCTGCAGGCTCCAGCTCTTCACCGCCGGCGCGGTGGGCTGCAGGGTGAGGGCGCGCAGCTTGCCGTGACGCCCGATCGTGAGGGTGTGCTTGTGGCCTTCCTGCAGCCGCTGGCTGAGATCGCCTGGCTTGCGCAGCCGCCAGCCATCCAGGGCGATCAGCTCATCGCCCACGCACAGACCCGCCGCTTCCGCCGGGCTGTGGCGTGCCACCTTCTGGGCGCTCAGGCCCGA
>CALFOF010000056.1 GCA_937919075.1 uncultured Cyanobium sp.
TGCCCGATGGGCACGGAGGTCTGCGTTGGGGGCCCGAGCCGCAGGTGCGGCCGCTGCTGCGCGGGGAACAACGGCTGGAACTGCCGCTGCCGCCCCCGCGCCAGGAGCGACGCTCGCGGGCGCGCAGTGGCGTGGCGGCTGCCGGAGCCGGAGCCGCTGCCGGTGCCGGGGCAGGAGCGGACGGGCAGGACGCCGATCTTGAGCTGCTGCAACGGCTCAAGGACTGGCGGCGGGAACAGGCGCGCGAGCAGGCGGTGCCTCCCTATGTGGTGTTCCATGACCGCACCCTGGTGGAGTTGGCCGCGCGGCGGCCGCACCAGATCGCCGAACTGGCGGCGATCAGTGGCATCGGCGCTGCCAAGCTGGAGCGCTATGGCAGCGCCCTGCTCAGCCTGCTCAACAGCGACGCCTGAGCACGGCCGCAAGAGCCGCGCCTTACCTTCAGCACGATCAGACCCCCCTCCATTCGAAGGGTCTCCGCGATGACCTCCAGCCAGCCCAGCAGCTTCCGATCCGACCGCACCCCTGGCCCCGCCGCCGTGCCGGGGCTGCCGTTGCGCACGATCGAGGTGGCCCTGGCCAGCAACCCCTACACGGTGTGGATCGGTGACGGGGCCCTCGAAGCGCTGGGCGCCCTGCTGGAGGAACGGGGCTTCGCGGCCGGCACTCAGGTGCTGCTGGTCACCAACGCTGAGGTGGATCACCACTACGGCGCCCGGGTGCTGGCCAGCCTGCAGCGGCATGGCTTTCGCCCCACCCGCCTGGTGATCGCTGCGGGAGAAGAGCACAAGACCCCCGCCACCGTGGCCCTGATCCACGACGCGGCCTATGCGCAGCGGCTGGAGCGGCGATCGCTGGTGGTGGCGCTTGGCGGCGGTGTGGTGGGCGACATGGCGGGCTTCGCTGCCGCCACCTGGCTGCGCGGCATCCCGGTGGTGCAGGTGCCCACCACCTTGCTGGCCATGGTGGATGCGGCGATCGGCGGCAAGACCGGCGTGAACCACCCCGGCGGCAAGAACCTGATCGGCGCCTTTCACCAGCCGGAGCTGGTGCTGGTGGATCCCGCCACGCTCACCACGTTGCCGGAGCGAGAGTTCCGCGCCGGCATGGCGGAAGTGATCAAGTACGGGGTGATCGGTGACCCGGTCCTGTTCGCCGATCTGGAGTCGGCGGCGGATCTCTCCAGCCTTGAGGCGATCGGCCCGGCCCGCCTGCAGCGGCTGCTGCAACGCTCGGCTGCCGCCAAGGCGCGGGTGGTGGCGGCTGATGAACGGGAGGGCGGCCTGCGGGCGATCCTCAACTACGGCCACACCCTGGGCCATGTGGTGGAAACCCTCTGCGGTTACGGCACCGTGATCCACGGCGAGGCGGTGGCGATGGGCATGGAGGCGGTCGGGCAGCTGGCCCTGGCGATGGGCCTGTGGCAGCCCGCCGACCAGGAGCGCCAGCGGGCGGTGATCGCCAAGGCCGGCCTGCCGCTGGCCCTGCCGCCACTGGATGTGGAGGCGGCGCTGCAGACCCTCCAGAGCGACAAGAAGGTGAACCAGGGGCAGCTGCGCTTCGTGCTGCCCACCGGCATCGGCCATGTGGTGATCCGCAACGACGTGGATCCGGCCCTGATCCGCCAGCTGCTGGCCGGCTCAGGCGCTCGGTGCTGACCCCTGTTGCTCGCCGCTCTGGGCCAGCAGCAGCCCCACCATCAGCGAGAGCGTCTGGCGGTTGCCGCCCGCGGAGCGCCAGGCCTCCAGCCATACCTGCAGCGGCGCGGATTCGCTGCGGGTGCCATTGCTATTGCCGGCGGTGCGATTGCCAGCGCCAGGCTCCGCCGACAGCCGCTCCAGGAAGGCCGCGGCATCGTCAAGGCAGGAAGGTCCCTTGCCGAAGCCATCGAGGCGCGGATCCAGGGCCGCCAGCAGGGTTTCCAGCTGCTGCCGGCTGAGTGGCGGCAGCTGGGGCGGACCATCGTGGCCATCATTGAACAAGGGAATGCCGCGAAATGCTGACCAAGCATCGCGGCAAACCTGCCAAAACGTCACGGCGTCTGGCG
>CALFOF010000057.1 GCA_937919075.1 uncultured Cyanobium sp.
GCCTCTGCCAGCCGCGCCAGGGCCTCCTGCTCCGCCGCGGTGAGCGGCCCGTCGGCGCCGGCCAGTGCCGCGGCCCAGCCGAGATCCGTCGGCTGGGCCGCGCCGAGGGTGAGCGTGGACACCCCTGCGGCCAGCAGAAATCGGTAAGCGAGCGGCAAAGGCGCAAAGGGTGCGCAGTCTTCCACCAGCTCGGGGGGCGGGTCGTAGAGACGGCCCCCCTTGTCGGCGGGGGAAATCGCCATCACGCCGATGCCGGCGGACAGGGCCTGGCGGGCCAGGGGCAGGCGCTCCTGATCGAACAGATGCAGATGCAGGCTGCAGAAGCCGAAGCGGCCGCTGGCCAGGGCCCGCTCGATCAGCGCGACGCTGCCGTGACTGCTGAATCCCACCTGCCCCACCAACCCCTCGGCCAGGGCCCAACCCAGCAGGGCGGCCCCATCCCCCTTCAGGGCCCAGTCGAGGTGCTCCGGCCGGTTGAGGCCATGCACCGCCAGGTTGTCGAGGCGGGCCACCCCCAGCCGCTGCAGCGAGGCCCGCAGCTGGGCCTGGCCGCTGGCCAGATCCACCCCCGGCAGGAGCTTGCTGGTGAGCAACAGGCGCTGCGGCGGGATGGCGAGCTCCCGCAGAGCACCGCCCAGGTGCACCTCCGCCGGGCCGTAGGCGGGGGCGGTTTCGAGATGGTTGATGCCCGCCGTCAGGGCCGCTTCCACCACGGCACGCATCTGCCCGGCCGAATCGACCGCCCGCATGGTGCCGAGGGTGAACAGAGAAACGGCAGGCCCCTCACCGAAGGGACGGCGGCAGCCTTCAGCCGGGAGCACCGTCGGGTCCACTGCTCTTGGGTCCGTTGCTGATGGGGCCGCCCTGGCCAGGCCCGGGAACGGACGGGGGCGGTTTGCTGCCACCCCCGCTTTCGCCTCCACCACTTTCGCCTTCACCGTTGTCGCCACTGCTCTCTCCGCGGCCCTCTTGCTGGGCGCGGCGCACGTTGCGGATCAGCTCCGCCGGGCTCACCTGATCCAGGAAGCGGCGGAAATCTTCCTGGTCCTCGGCGTCGGCTTCGGCATCCACGGGGATTGAGGCTTCGGCCACCACCTCCTCCAGCATCCAGATGCCACTGCCGGTGCGCAACGCCAGGGCGATGGCATCACTGGGCCGGCAATCCAGCTCACTGGGCTCGCCTTCGTTATCGGTGAGCTTCAACACGGCCCGGAAGGTGTTGTCTTCGATTGTGTGGATGATCACCCGCTCCAACTGCACGCCGCCCACCGCCATCAGGTTGGCCATCAGGTCGTGGCTGAGCGGGCGGGGTGGTTGCTGATCGCCCATGCCGGCCAGGATGTTCTGGGCCTGGGATTGGTCGATCCAGATCGGCACCTGACGCCGCCCGTTCGGATCCCTGAGCAACACGATCGGGCTGCGGCTGGCCGCATCCAGGGCGATCCCGGCCACACACATTTCCACCATGGTTGTGCCACGCACTCCCGGTATCCGATTATGGCCAGGCCTGCGAAGCCGCGAATGTTCACCGGTCTGGTCCGGGCCGTGGGGCAGCTCAGGCGCCACCCCCAGGGCGTGCTGGTGGAAGGCGTGGAGCAGCTGCACCCCCTGGCCCTTGGCGACAGCATCGCCGTCGACGGGGTGTGCCTGACGATCTCCGGGCTGCACCCCGATGGCCGCAGCTTTCGCGCCGACGTCAGCGACGAGACCCTGAGCCGCAGCACCCTGGCGGCCAAGGCGGCAGTGGGTGCAGCTGTGAATCTGGAGCCGGCCCTGCGGCTGAGCGACCGGCTGGGCGGTCACCTGGTCAGCGGCCATGTGGACGGCCTTGGAGAGGTGGTGGGCGTGGCCCGGCAGGGGGAGTCCTGGCGGCTGGAGCTGCGTTGGCTCGACCCCAGCTACGGCCGCTATGTCTGCGACAAGGCGAGTGTGGGCATCGATGGCATCAGCCTCACCGTCGCGGGCTGCAGCCCCCAGGGGGACCGCTTCTGGATGGCGGTGATTCCCCATACCTGGGAGGTCACCACCTTGAAACTGCGCCGGGTGGGGGATCAGGTCAACCTCGAGGCCGATCTGCTTGCCAAGTACACCGAGCGGCTGCTGGCGGCCGGTGGAGCGCCGCCTGCCGCTGCGCCCGGCCGGGGTCCACAGCTGGAGCGCGACTGGCTGGCGCAGCATGGCTGGGGCTGACCCAGGTCACGTCCTGCTCCGGTGGCCCCGCCACGGGCCGCTCCGCTGACCCGGCCTAGGGTTCAAAGGACTGCGCCGACGGCGGCGGCGTGGTTCTCCCCCGCACGCCCTTCCATGCCATGGCGCCCCAAGACACGCAACCCGACGTAGCGCCTGTGGGCCTGACGCCCCGGCTCGATCCTCGCCGCATCGCCGCGCTGCGCAGCTTCACGCTGGCGGAAGGCGTGCTGATGATCGTGCTGGGGGTGTTGGCGCTGATCTTTCCGGTGGTGGCCTCGTTGTGGGTCACCGTGATCGTGGCGGTGGCCTTCCTGGTGGGGGGAATCGTGAGCTTGATCGACAATCTGGCCCGGGCGCCACACCTGAGCCGCTGGCACACCTTCTGGCGGCTGGTGGTGTCAACGCTGTTCGTGGTGACGGGCGCCTGGATGATCCAGCAGTTCCGTGCCGGTTTTCCCAGTGCCGCCGCCCAGGTGGCGGCCTTTGCGCTGGCGATCGGGGTGGTGTTCGTGATTGAGGGCGTGGTGGCGATTCTGGTGGCGTTGGCCCACCGGGCCGCCCGCGGCTGGGGCTGGGGCTTTGCCAATGGAGTGGTGACGCTGCTGCTCGGCGTGCTGATCCTGACGATGAAGTTCTGGAATCAGCTGTCGGTGATCGGCCTGCTGGTGGGGGTGAGCTTCCTGTTCAGCGGCATCGATCTGATCGGCTTCAGCGCCCGCTTTCATGCCCACCCCGAAGACGGGGCGGAATCCTGAAGTGCGGCGCGCGCCTCAGGCCGGCTCCTCCTCCTGGAG
This sequence comes from uncultured Cyanobium sp., assembly GCA_937919075.1. GTDB lineage: Bacteria > Cyanobacteriota > Cyanobacteriia > PCC-6307 > Cyanobiaceae > MW101C3. Next base: position 2,985 of record CALFOF010000057.1, read on the forward strand.
GGGCAGCAGCCAGATCGAGCGCGTTTCCTGGTGGATCTGAATCCTGAATTCCTGCCCGGGGGTGAGCCCCATGCGGCGGGTGTAGGCGTTGCCGATCAGCAGGTTGCCGTTGCCGTGCACGCGGGTGCGGAACTCCGCCTGACGGCCTCTGGTGGCCGCCTGGGCAGCGGAATCCCCGGAGATCTTGTAGCCCTTCGCATCCACCAGCGCCTTGTAGAAGCTCTTCTTCAGCAACCGGCCGGCAGGGGAGACATAGCCGCAGCCACGGGCGATCTCGTCTTCGGAGCGGCTACTAAGCGAGCGGGCCTTTTCGAGCAGGGCATCGCCAACCAGCATGGGGGGTCTGCCGTTGGAGGTGAGGCTCGGCGTGACTTGATAGTTCAAGATGAACGGGCCTGACAGACAACAATTCTGCCGATCAGATTGGTGATCCGGCAAGGGCTGATCACAGCAGATAGAGAATCCCGAAGAGAATCAACCAGATCACGTCGACGAAGTGCCAGTAGAGCTCGGCGGCAGCCAGGCCGAAATGCTCGCTCGGGGTGAAGCGGCCGGGCTGACGCGCCTGCCACCACACGATCATGATCATCAGGGCCCCTAGGCACACGTGCAGGCCGTGGAAGCCGGTGAGCGCGTAGAAGGTGCTGGCGTAGAGGTTGTCAGTGAGGCCGAAGGGCAGAGAGAAATACTCCACCATCTGCCCGCCGAGGAAAGCGAAGCCGAGGCTCGCCGTGACCAGCAGCCACCAGCGGCAACGGCCCATGCGCTCTTGCTTCAGTTCGGAGGCGGCGCGGTGGAAGGTGAAACTGCTCAACACCAGCAGGGCGGTGTTGATGGTGGGCAGGATCAGCTCCAACTCGTAGATCGCACCGGCCGGCAGCGGGTTAACGGCGCGAAAGGTGAGGTAGGCGGCGAAGAAGCCGGCGAAGGTCATGCCGTCGGCCAGCAGGAAGGTGGCCAACCCGAACATGCGGTAATCGCCGTGACCCTCTTCAAGAACCGGTGCGGCAGCGCCAGCAACGACCGGCAGCGAATCGGTGCTGGGGGAGAGGGTGGTCATCGGGGGAATGGCGTGGGGGCAGGGCCGGAACAGGTGGGGAGGGGAGAACCGGGAAGTAGTGGCTGGGGATTCAGCGGCTGGGGATCAGTGGATGGGGATCAGTGGATGGGGATCAGCTGCCGGAGGTCCAGAGCTCCTTGCCGGAAGCTCCCTTCAGATCGATCTGCCCTTCAGGAACTCCATAGCCGTAGGGGTGGGTGACCAGGGGGGCAGGGCCCTTCCAGTTCTCCACCGGCGGCGGCGAGCTGGTGAGCCACTCCGGGGTGAGCGCATTCCAGGGATTGTCCCCGGCCACGGGGCCACGGAAAGCACTCCAGATCACGTTGATCAACAGGGGTAACGTGCTGATCGCCATCAGCAATGCCCCCACACTGCTGATCTGGTTCACGAGTGTGAACT
>CALFOF010000058.1 GCA_937919075.1 uncultured Cyanobium sp.
GAGAACCCTGCCAGCGGCGAACTGATCGGCCGCTGCGCCCGCTTCGCGCCCGATGTGGACGGCGATGTGCGGGTGAAGCCTGGCGAGGGCGGCCTGACGGCTTCGCCGGGCCAGATGGTGCCGGTGCGGATCACCGCAGCCCATCCCTACGACCTGGAAGGGGAAGTGGTGGGCACAGCGGCGATGGTGCTTCAGGCGCGAGCCTCGCGCGGTAGCGGCGATTGAAGGGCTGGATCCTGATGGACGGCACGCGCAACCCCTTGCTGCTTGCCGTCAATTTCGCTGCGCTGGCCCTGCCCAGCCTGCTGGCGAGCGGCCGGTCAGGAGTGCTCACCGACCGTTTGGGCTGCGAGCGGATCCTGGTGCTGTCCCAATGGGGGCTGGTGGGCGGCGCTGCCCTCGGGGCGATCACCATTCCCCTGCTCACCGGAACGGCTCAGGTGGCGTGCTGATGTTGAGCACCCTGGCGGTGGGGCTCGCCGGTGCCTTTGAGCTCACGGCGCGCCAGAAATATTGCGCCTTGCTGGTGGACGAACCCCAGCAACTCGCCGCCTATCAGGCCAGTTTCGCGGTGGTGTTCAACGTGGGGAAACTGGTGGCCCCCCGGTAGGAGAGGGCTGCTGGCCCTGAGTGGTCCTACGGCCACGCTCACGATCGATGCCGCCTCCTATCTGCTGCCGATCGCCGCGGTGGTGTGGCTGCTGACGCCGCATCACGTGCTGGTGCTCACCGGGCTGGCCTGCCTGGCGGTTTTCTTTCATCCGGAGATGGCACCGTTGATCGCCGCGGAGGTGCTCGGACCCAGTCCGCAGGACCTGGGCCTGTTCACCAGCATGCTGGCGGCCGGGCTGGCTCAGATCGCCTTTCTCGGCGCTGGAGGGCTGAGCGGGCTGCTGGCAGCCACCTTCGGCCTGATGGGGTCGGTGGGGATGACACCCGCCGTGATGGAGCTGGCGCGAGGCCGGGGCGGGCTGTTGCTCCAGGAGGCCTGACGGGTTCAGAACCGCTGGCGGCAACGAGCGGTCGAGCGGCGTCGGGCGTGGCCGGGGCTGGGCTGAGCGGCTTCAGATCAGCTTGATGCCGCGCAGCACGGTGGTGATCGCGAAGGCGGTGACCAGACCACCAACCACAAGAGCCAGATACAGCGCAATACCCATGGCGATGGATGTGAAATCGTCCACCCATTAGAGCAGAACAAGGCTGCTTCCTTGAGGAGCCCCTAGGGTGGCTGCTACTCACGGCAGTTCCCTGCCGCCTCCCGCGGCGTGGGTTACGTGTCTCACCCTTACCCGGAACGGCATGCGCGCCCTGCTCATCTACCCGGAATTTCCAAAGACGTTCTGGAGCTACGAGAAGATCCTCGAGCTCGTCAACCGGAAAGTTCTGCTTCCGCCGCTCGGCATGGTGACCGTGGCGGCCCTTCTGCCGCAGCACTGGGAGTTCAAGCTGGCCGACCGCAACGTGCGCGAGGTGACCGAGGCGGAATGGGCATGGGCCGAGCTGGTGATCATCTCCGGGATGATCGTGCAGAAGGGCGACATGGCCACCCAGATCGCTAACGCCAAGCAGCGCGGCCTTCCAGTGGCTGTTGGCGGCCCCTTCGCCAGCTCCACACCCGATGCACCCGAGCTCGATCTTGCCGACTTCAAAGTGCTCGACGAGGGGGAAATCACCCTGCCGATGTTCATTGAGGCGATCGAAAGCGGCGCTTCCAGTGGCCGGTTCAGCTCCAATGGTGAGAAGCCGGATGTGACCGGCACGCCGATTCCGCGCTTCGACCTGCTTGAGCTTGATGCTTACGACTCGATGTCGGTGCAGTTCTCGCGGGGCTGCCCTTTCCAGTGCGAGTTCTGCGACATCATCGTGCTGTATGGACGCAAGCCTCGCACCAAGGACCCGGCGCAACTGATCGCCGAACTTCAGTCTCTCTACGACCTGGGCTGGCGGCGTTCGATCTTCTTGGTGGATGACAACTTCATCGGTAACAAACGCAACGCCAAATTGTTACTGCCGGCCCTCAAGCAGTGGCAGATTGAACACGACTATCCGTTCAGTTTCGCCACGGAAGCCTCCGTCGATCTCGCCGCCGACGACGAAATGATGCAAATGATGGCCGAGAGCCGCTTCGACAGCGTGTTCCTGGGCATCGAAACTCCGGATGAAGCCAGCCTCGAAACAGCGCGGAAACTGCAGAACACCCGCAGCTCCCTCGAAGAATCCGTCGACAGGATCACCTCCTATGGCATTCGGGTGATGGCCGGCTTCATCATCGGTTTCGATGGAGAAAAGACCGGCGCTGGCCAGCGCATCGTGGAGTTCGTGACCCGCACCGGCATTCCTGCCGCGATGATGGGCATGCTCCAGGCACTGCCTAACACCGGGCTGTGGCACCGGTTGGAGAAGGAAGGCCGGCTGATTCAAGGCACGTCCGCCGCCAAGGGCGTGAACCAGACAAACCTGCTCAACTTTGTGCCCACCCGGCCGATCCGCGACATCGCCAACGAATACGTGGACGCGTTCTGCGCGCTCTACGAGCCCAACGCCTACATGGACCGGGTGCACAGCTATTACCTCAAGGTGGGCGCGCCGCGCTGGCATCAGTTCCTGCGTCCGTCCACCGGAGCGCCCAAACTGCCTGCCATGAGTGATGTGCGCGCCCTCAGCATCGTGGTGTGGAGGCAAGGCATCAAACGCAACACCCGCACCCGCTTCTGGCGCTACATGCTCGACATCGCCCGCCGCAATCCCAGCCAGCTGGAACAGTTCCTGGTGGTGCTGGCCCACAACGAGCACTTCCTGGAGTACCGCAGCGTGGTGACGATGGAGATCCAGGAACAGCTCAAGACGCTGCCGCCTGAACTACCTCCCGCCACCAGCGTGGAGAAGGAGCTACAGCCGGCCTGAACGCCGGCAGGGGCTTCCCGAGCACTTCAATCCTGGATGTAGGGGAGCCCACTGCGCAGGCAGGCTTCCGCCTTCTGCAGTTCGCGCCCGAGGTAGAGGGCGTGGTCGAGGCGGCTGAGCGGCAACGGTTCAGCGGTTTCGGTGAGCAGGATGCCGAGTTCCTTGGCGGTTCGTCCCCGGTAGGTGGCCAGAGGAGTGCGGGGCCCGGTGCCACGGCAACTCAGAACCTCACCGGTGTCGGGGTCGGTGGCGAGGCCACGGTCATCGATGCCGTTGCTGTAGTGCTCGGCGATCAATTCACCAGCTGCGGCATCCAGCTTGATCAGGAAGTAGCCGGCGGGATCCAGGGCAATGGAGC
>CALFOF010000059.1 GCA_937919075.1 uncultured Cyanobium sp.
CAACCGCTCGCCGCTGGTTCCTGGCTGCCGGGACGGGGGGCATTGATCCTGGCTGCCCCGCCCGGCTGATGGCCGAACCCTCCCCACTGCCCCCCCCACACCCCTTCGCCATGACCCAGGCCAGCCCGCTGCACAGCACCGACGACCTGCTGGAGGATCTTGCTGGCAGCGGCGAGCTGCTGATCGTGCAGGACCTCGATGGCGTATGCATGCCGCTGGTGCGCGACCCGCGCCGGCGGCAGCTCGATCCGGGCTACCTGCACGCGGCCCGGCGCATGGAGGGACACTTCGCCGTGCTCACCAACGGCGAACACGGGGGCAGCCGTGGCGTCAACCGTCTGGTGGAACGGGCCCTCGACGGCCAGGCCGATCCCGCCCGCGAGGGGCTGTATCTGCCGGGGCTGGGGGCTGGTGGGGTGGAGCTGCAGAACCGCTTCGGCCAGGCAAGCCACCCCGGTGTGCAGCCGTCTGAGCTCCGCTTTCTCGCAGCCGTGCCGAAACGGCTTGCACAGGCGTTGCGCGAGCGGCTGCCCGCCCTGCTGCCCGAACTCCGTACCGAGCGGCTGGAGGTGCTGCTAGACGCCGTGGTGCTCGACAACACGCTCTCGCCCAGCCTCAATCTCAATGCCCTGTTCGCCGCCATGCCCGGCGATGCGGCCCGGCAGCAAGATCTGCAGTCCCTGGCCCGGGAGTTGATGGAGGAAGTGATGGAGGAGGCCGCCGCCAGCGAGCTGACGGCCTCCTTCTTCCTGCATCTTGCCCCCAACCTGGGACAACGCGAGGGTCGCGAGCAGCTCAAGCCCGCCGGGCCGGGCGGCACGGGAACCACCGATCTACAGCTGATGCTGCGGGGCGCCCTCAAGGAGGTGGGACTGCTGGTGCTGATCAACCAGACGATCGCCCAGCGCACCGGCCAGGCGCCGCTGGGGGACGACTTCAATGTGCGCACGGCCCCTCACGACCATCCGAGCCTGCTGGCGCTGGCCCGCAGCGCCATCGATCCGGCCCAGATGCCGCGGCTGGTGGGGGTGGGCGACACGATCACCTCGGAGGCCGCCGCCGATGGCCGCAGCTGGTTGCGGGGCGGCAGCGACCGGGGTTTCCTCACCCTGCTGCAAGAACTAGGCAAGGTGTTCGGCACGGCCAACCGAGTGGTGCTGGTGGACAGCAGCGGCGGCGAGGTGGACCGTCCATCGCTGGCCGATGGACGCCTGAGCGGCATCAGCGACCCCAAGGATCCCCTCAAGATCGACCTGATGATTCCTGGCGGCCCGGCCGACTACGTGCGCTTCTTCAAGGCACTGGCAGCGCGGCAGGCACGCGGCTGAGCGACCACGGATGGTCGGCAGGAACCGATCGAGGAATGGAGCGCCATGCGGCGGGAGCCTTCAAGACGCCACCGGCTCGAAACGCATGCTCAGATCCAGCCAGGCACTGCGGGTGATTGGCGCGCTGGTGGAGATCAGATCGATGCCCGTGGCGGCGTAGCTCCGCAGCTGCTCGGGTTGCACGCCGGAGGCCTCCAGCACCAGCTGCCGCCCCTGGGCAAGTGCCCGCAGCTGGGGCACCAGCTCCGCCAGCTGGGGCGTCGTGAATTCATCGAGCAACACCCCATCGGCCCCGGCGCGCACCGCGGCTGCCGCTTCTGCGGCGGTTTCCGCCTCCACGATCACCCGGGCCGGCCAGGGTGCCGCGGCCCGCACCGCCGCGATCGCCGCCTCCACCCCACCGGCCACCCCACCCGCCCAGGCCAGGTGGTTCTCCTTGAGCATGGCGGCGTCATCGAGGCCTTGGCGGTGGTTGATGCCGCCTCCGCAGCGCACGGCGTACTTCTCGAGCACCCGCAGACCCGGTGTGGTTTTGCGGGTATCGGCCAGGCGCACGCCGGTGCCCTCCAGCTCCGCCACCAGGGCCGCCGTGGCGGTGGCGATGCCGGAGAGCCGCATGGCCAGGTTGAGGGCGGTGCGCTCGCCGGCCACCAGGGCTTCTGCCGCTCCCTCCAGCTCCAGCAACCGCTGGCCCGCCGCCACCGCCACCCCATCGCGCACCAGCAACCGCACCACCACACCGGGATCCAGCAGCTGGAACAGGCGCTCCACCAGCACGCCGCCGCAGAACACCCCATCCGCCTTGGCGCGCCAGTGGGCACGGCCGCTGCAGCCCGCCAGAGCCGCCGCCGTGAGATCGCCGCGGCCCAGATCTTCCGCCAACCAGGCGCGCAGCTGGGCCTCCAGCTGGGGGGTGAAGGGCAAGCAGGTGGTGGTCATTGCCCCTTGGAGCCAGGCCTACCAATGATGCGGCGAAAATGAGGTGGCGGGATGGGTCTCCCTCCCCCAGCAGGGGCCGCTGCTGGGCCCGCACAACGCTCCTGCATTCCGATGCTCCTATGCATGTCAACAGGGCTGCGCCTGTCCAGGGATGCAGGTGCTGGCCTGGCCATTGAGCGGCACCAGCAACCTGTAGACCTGCCTGGCGATGAACCGTTTGAGGCAGCGGATGATCTCCAGCTTGCTTTTGCCCTCTGCGGTTCGGCGTTCTGCGT
>CALFOF010000060.1 GCA_937919075.1 uncultured Cyanobium sp.
CAGGCCGGCGGCCGCGACGGCGCCGCCCTGCCGGCGGCCCTCGCTGAGGCACGCGAAGCCCTGGCGGCGGCTCTGGGCTGAGGCGCCTCCCGGGCCGGCATCGAAGGTGGCCCGGTGCCGCCAGAGCGTGCAGCTGGACGTCAATCCAACCGCTGCACGCTCTGTTTCAGGGGCGCTCTATCGCTCCGCCTTCTGCTCCATCGGCCGGTGCATGGCGGTCGCCTGTTGCTGTTCGGGCACCGCGGTGGTGATTTTGGTGTTGGGAACGATCGCCAGGGTGCCGGTGAGATCCCGCAGGCACGTGTCCCGCCAATTGATCTCCACGATCACTCCGGCGGTGCCGTCTTCGAGCCAGACAAAATCCCCCCTGCCGAAAGTGCTCATCGAGCAGGGCGAACCAGGGCCGGTAGCCCAGCGGCAGCATCCTCGGCGACAGCGAGCGGCTGATCGCCTACACCGCAGTAGCCATCACCAGCAGCTGCAGGGGAAACGCCGGCCAGCGCCCCACTCTGCAGCGATGCATGGGGAGAGGGCGGTGGCGGAGGGTGCAGCCCCCTTGGGGTCATGCCGACGGGGCACCACGAAGATCTGACCCCATGCATCTGGAGGCGGCAAACAGCCGTTCAGGCCCCAAGCTGCAGGGGGGCGTGATCGCCCTGCCTCACTGAAACCCCTATGAAGCCCCGCGCCCTCTCCGCTCTCAGCACCGCTGCCTGCCTGCCGGCCTCCCTGCTGCCTGCCTGCCTGTTGCTGGCACGGCCGGCCCTGGCGCAGCCGCTTCGCTGCGACGGCACCGCAGTGGAAGTGCGGGGCAGCGCCGAGTTGAAACGGGCCGCCGATCGCCTGCGCTTCTCCCTGGAGCTGCAGTCAGAAGCTCCTGGCAACGCTGCCGCCCTGGCCCAGCTCCAGACGCGACTGGCGGCCGTGCGCAACGCCCTGCAGGCGTTGCAGGTGAGTGAGCTGGAGGTCAGCTCGCCCACCACCTGGTCGCGGCCGGCCACCAAGCAGCAGCCGGCGGCGATCCAGGCCCGGCTGCAGGTGAGCGGTGAGCTCGCCCCGGCCCGGCTGCAGGCGCTGATCCGCCAGGTCGGGGGGCTGCCGGGGGTGCAGCTGGCGCCGGTGAACACCCAGCCCTCGGCGGGCGGCGATGCGGCCGCCAGGCGCCAGCTGCTCAAGGGGGCCTACCAGGACGCCCTCACCCAGGCGCGGGATCTGGCCGACGCGATCGGCCTGCGCACGGTCACCCCCTTGAGCGTGGTGCTCGAAGGCGGCATGCGGCCCATGCTGATGCGGGCCGTGGCCAGCGAGAGCGCGGGCTTCGATCCGGCTGAACTGCCCGGACCCGTCGACCGGCTGGCGCTGCAGGCCACCTTCTGCGCCCGCTAGGTGAGCCATGCTCCACACCCGGGGGCCGGCCGCCGGGTGTGCCGCCATGCTGCTTCTGTGTCGGAATCACGGAGCCAGCCATGCTCTCGGGCCTCGCGCACAGCCTCTCGGGTCTGGAGCTGTTTCTGTTGCTGGCGATGGGGCATTTCGTCGGTGATTTCGCCCTCCAGAGCGATCGCATGGCGGTGGAGAAATGCAGGGGCCGCGATCACACCCTCCCCTGGCCGTGGTGGCTCACCGCCCACGCCGGCGTGCATGGCTTTCTTGTGGCCCTGCTCACAGGAAGCGTGTGGCTGGGTGTGGCCGAGTGGCTGATGCATGCTCTGATCGACTGGGGAAAGTGTGCGGGCTATTACAAGCTCGGCCGCGATCAGACCTTCCACCTGCTCTGCAAGGTGCTGTGGGCGGCCATCGCCGCCCAGGTCGGTGTCAGGCTGGCGCTCTCCTGAACCGGCCGCGCCCCTGAGCCGCGCCTGAGTCGATGAGCAGCAGTGCATCCGGCCGTGCACAGGAGCAGGCCCTGGTGGAGATCCTGGGCGTGGCCACCGCTCTCAGTGGCGCCACGGATCTGCGCACGCTGCTGCACCGGATCCTCACCACCTCGCGCCAGCTCACCAACAGCGATGCCGGCACCATCTTCCTGGTGGAACGAGCCGATCGGCGCCGCGATCCAGAGGCGGAAGACCAGCTCTGGTTTGCCGCCGCGCAGAACGACAGCGTGCAGATCGCCGAGGTGGGAGAGCAGTTGCTTGCCATCCGTTATCCGCTCAGCGCCCAGCGGCTGGTGGGCTGGTGCGCCATCACCGGCGAGGTGCTCAACATCGCCGATGTGTATCAGCTCGATCCCCAGCTGCCCTACCGCTTCGATCGCAGCGTTGATGAGCACTTCGGTTACCGGGCTGTGTCGATGCTCACCCTGCCGCTGCGCTCCACCAGTGGCGAGATCGTGGGGGTGATGCAGCTGATCAACCGCAAGCACGATCCGGCCGCCCGGATCACGCCGGGCGTGGCCAGCCAGCTGGTGCGTCCTTACGACGCCGACGACCAGCGGCTAATCGAAGCCCTGGCCAGCCAGGCGGCGGTGTGTGTGGAGCGCACCCAGCTGTTTGAGAACCAGGAACGCCTGATCGACGCGATCATCGCCATCCTGGCTGGGGCGATTGACGCCAAGAGCCCCTACACCGGCGGCCACTGTTCGCGGGTGCCGGAGCTGGCCCAGATGCTGGCCAAGGAGGCGGCCGCCTGCAGCAGCGGGCCCCTCGCCGCCTTCGGCTTCGCCGACGAGGACGCCTGGCGGGAGTTCCGCATCGGCGCCTGGCTGCACGACTGCGGCAAGGTCACCACCCCGGAATACGTGGTCGACAAGGCCACCAAGCTGGAAACCAACGTCAACCGCATTCACGAGATCCGCACCCGTTTCGAGGTGCTGCTGCGGGATGCGGAGATCGCGCGGCTGCAGGGGCTGCTGGCCGGCGGTGACCCGCAGGCGCTGGCCGCCGGCTTCGAGGCCCGGCGCCGCCAGCTGGAGGACGACTTCGCCTTCGTGGCGGCCAGCAACCTGGGCGCGGAGGTGTTCGATGCCGACAAGGCGGCGCGCCTGCAGCAGATCGCCCGGCAGAGCTGGCAGCGCCATTTCGACGACACGCTCGGCCTGGCCTGGGAGGAGCACGGGCGCCGCACCGAGGGCGGCCGCCGCCCCGCCGAGACGTTGCCGGTGGAGGAGCCGTTGCTGGCCGACAAGCCCTGGCATCGCGTGCCCCGGCCCGCCCAGCAGCGCCCCGATCCCCGCCATGGCTTTCGCCTGCCGGTGCCGGAGCTGCTCTACAACCTCGGCGAACTCACGAATCTGAGCGTCTCGCGCGGCACGCTCACCGAGGAGGAGCGCTATGTGATCAACGACCACATCGTGCAGACGATCCAGATGCTGGAGGGGTTGCCCTTCCCCCGCAAGCTGGCCCGGGTGGCTGAGATCGCCGGCGGCCACCACGAAACCCTCGACGGCCGCGGCTACCCCCGTGGCCTCACTGCCGAGCAGCTCTCGATGCCGGCGCGGATCCTGGCCATCGCCGACATCTTCGAGGCCCTCACGGCGGCCGATCGCCCCTACAAGCGCGCCAAGACGCTCTCCGAGAGCATCGAGATCCTGGCCGGCTTCCGCGATCGCCGCCACATCGACCCGGATCTGTTCGCCCTGTTCCTGCGCTCCGGGGTGTACCGCACCTATGCCGAGGCCTACCTCAAGCCCGAGCAGATCGATGACGTCGACATCGAGCGGTATCTCAACTCCGCTGCCTCCGGCTGAGCGGGCGGTTCAGCGCGCCTGCAGGTAGGTGGTCTGCCGCAGGCTGGTTTCCAGGTGATCCATCAGGCGGCGGGCATCGCTGATGCCCAGCTGCCCCTGGGCGATCGCCGTCTCGCTGGCCATGCGCAGCCGCTCCAGCAGCAGCTGGGGGTCGTGCTCCATCGCCTGCAGCACCTCGGCGTTGGTGTCGCCGCGCACCACGTGATCCACCCGGTAGCCGCCGCCGGGCGCCAGGCGGATGTGCACGGCATCGGTGCTGCCGAACAGGTTGTGCAGGTTGCCCATCACCTCCTGGTAGGCACCGGCCAGAAACAGGCCGATCCAGTAGGGCTCACCGGAGCGCAGCGGGTGCAGCTCCAGCAGGGTCTTCACCTGGCCCCGGTCGATGAAGCGGGCCAGTTTGCCGTCGGAATCGCAGGTGAGATCGGCGAAGCTGCCCAGCCGGCCCGGTCGCTCGTGCAGCCGCTGCAGCGGCATCACGGGGAACAGCTGATCGATCGCCCAGGTG
>CALFOF010000061.1 GCA_937919075.1 uncultured Cyanobium sp.
GCCTGGATCAGGCCGGTGCGTGACTCGCGGCTCACCTCGCTCATCATGCCGAAATCGAGGTAGGCCAGGCGGCCATCCGGCAGAGCCAGCAAGTTACCGGGGTGAGGGTCGGCGTGGAAGAAGCCGTGCTCCAGCAGTTGCTGGAGGCTGCAGTTCACACCGATCTGCACCATGTGGTCGGGGTCGATGCCGAGCGAGCGCACCGCCTCGAGATTGGTGAGCTTCACCCCATCGATCCATTCCATCGTGAGCACACGGCGGCTGGTGGCCTCGTGATAAATCACCGGTACGGCGATGTTGGGATTGTGCTGGTGGAGCTTGGCAAAGGTTTCAGCGTTGCTGGCTTCGTTGAGATAATCCATCTCCTCAAACACCCGCTTGCCCAGTTCATCGATCAGGGCCACCAGATCGCTGCGCACCAGTCCCACGTTCTGGTTGATCCAGGCGGCGATGTTGCGCACGATATAAAGATCGAGCGTGATCTGCTCGCGCAGGCCAGGGCGCTGCACCTTCACTGCCACGGCCTGGCCGCCCTTGAGGGTGCCCCTGTGCACCTGGCCCAGCGAAGCGGCGGAGATCGGCTCGCGATCGAGCTGGGTGTAAATCTCTGAAATGGGCGCACCCAGGTCTTCTTCAATGCAGGCCATCGCCAGTGCACCGTCGAAACCGGGCAGTTGGTCCTGCAGCTGGGCCAGCTCCTCCAGCAGCACCGGCGGCACGATGTCCGGCCGGGTGGACAGGGCCTGGCCGGCCTTGATGAAGGCGGGGCCGAGCGCCACCAGCAGTTGGGCGCATTCGCGCGCCCGTTCCCTGGCGCGGCCGGGGTTGTTGAGCAGGCCGGTGAAGCGATCGACAGCCACGCCCACCAGAAACAGGCTGATCGGCATCAGGGTCTGCCAGAGCCGTAGCAACAGCCGATTGGGGTGACCGGCGTAGATGCGCGTGATCGCCGCCGGGTCATAGCTGAGCAGGCCGGCGGCTTCAATGAAGTCGCTGAGCTCCGCAGGGGTGCTCACGTGGTCGGAGCGAACCATCACGGGGCAGATCGATACCCCCCTTCTAAACGAATATCAGCGTCGCTACGGTCGGGCAGTCGGCAGAGGCACCGGGTGCTCACGGGACTGCGCCTCGAGAACATCGCTCTGGTGGAGAGCCTGGAGTTGGAGTTCTCCAGCGGCTTCACGGTGCTCACCGGTGAAACCGGTGCCGGCAAGTCGTTGTTGCTCGATGCCCTCGATGCCCTGCTGGGTGGCGGCTCCGGCGCGCGCCTGCTGCGCCAGGGCACGCAGCGGGGCCTGATCGAAGCCCTGTTCACCCCTACGGCGCCGGTGCTGGCCTGGCTGCAGCGGCAGCAGCTGGATCAGCAGCTCGCCGCCGGCGATGCCGCAGACACAGGCACAGGCACCGACAGAGACGCCGCCGCCGCCCAAGGCTCCCCGCCGGAGCTGGTGCTCAGCCGCGAGTGGCGCAGCAACGGTGAACGCATCCAGAGCCGCAGCCGCATCAACGGTGTGGTGGTGAACCGCCAGCAATTGCTGGAGCTGCGGCCCCTGCTGCTGGATCTCACCGTGCAGGGCCAGAGCCAGGATCTGGCCCGCCCCGGTCAACAGCGTCAGTGGCTCGACCGTTGCGGTGGCGACGCGCTGGCGGCCTGCCTGGGGCCGGTGCGGCAGGCGGTGCGCAGCTGGCGCCAGGCGGCCACCCGGCTGGAGCAGGCGCGGGCCGACCGCGACCGGCTGGAGCGGGAACGGCAGGAGGGCCGCCAACAGCTAGAGGCGCTGGAGGCCGCCGCCCTCGAAGACCCGAACGAACGCCTGCGGCTGCAGCAAGACCAGGACCGCCTCGCCCATGCGGTGCGGTTGCAGGAGGGGGTGATGCTGCTGCTGGGCCGGCTCGTGGAAGGTGCCGACAACGCCCCGGCGGCGCTCGACCATCTGGCCGCCTGCGAGCAGGAGCTGCAGCAACTGGCCGGCTTTGATGCCAGCCTCGGCCCCCTGCTGGAACGCTGCGGCGGGGCGCTGCAGGATGTGCAGGAGCTGGCCCGCGACCTGGAGCGCTATGGCGGTGACCTCGACAGCGATCCCGTCAGCCTCGAAGCGGTGCAGGAGCGGCTGGCCCTGCTCAAGGGGCTGGAGCGCCGTCACGGCCGCGACCTGGCCGGGCTGATCGAGCAGCGCGACCAACTGCGCGAGCAGCTCAGTGCTGGGGCTGCCGCCGCCCTCGAAGCGCTGGAGGCCGAGGAGCAGCAGACCCGCCTTCAGCGGGATCAGGCCTGCAGCCTGCTCAGCGCCCAGCGGCAGCAGGCGGCGCGGCAGCTGGAAGAGCAGTTGACCGCCTCACTGCGGCCCATGGGCCTGGCCGATGTGCGCTTTTCGGTGGCGGTCGTGCCGGCACCGCCGGCTGAGGAGGGGGCCGATGCGGTGGCGTTTCTGTTCTCTGCCAACCCCGGCCAGCCGCTGGCGCCCCTGCGCGAGGTGGCCTCCGGTGGCGAGATGAGCCGCTTCCTGTTGGCGCTGAAAACCTGTCTGGCAGCGGCGGATCCCGGCGTCACCCTGCTGTTCGATGAAATCGACAGCGGCGTGAGCGGCCGGGTGAGTGGCGCGATCGCCGAGCTGCTGCGGCAGCTGGCCGCGCAGCGACAGGTGTTCTGCGTGACCCACCAGCCGCTGGTGGCCGCCGCCGCCGATCACCATTTCCAGGTGAGCAAGGCAGTGGAGGCGGGCCGCACCCTGACCCGGGTTCACCCGCTGCGGGACACCGAGGCGCGGCAGCAGGAGCTGGCCGAACTGGCCGGGGGCGACTTCAGCGAAGCCCACCGCTACGCCGCCGGGTTGCTGGAGCGGGGCTGATCTGAGTGCCGTTTCCGCCGCAGAACGCGGGCTGGTCCCTGCCGATCAGGAGACACCCGTAGACTCAGACGCTCTAGACGAGGCCGGATGCCCCGCGCGAGCATCGTTTCTGGGCCCAAGGGCACTTCGACCACCCCCAGCACCACGGCCCCGACCCTTGACAAGGAAGAGGCGTCGAAGCTGCGCTCGCTCAACGGTGGCGCCCTTGAGGACGTGATCCGTGTGCGTGGCGCCCGCCAGCACAACCTCAAGAACGTGGATCTGACGATTCCACGCAACCGGCTGGTGGTGTTCACCGGTGTGAGCGGCAGCGGCAAGAGCTCGCTGGCCTTCGACACGATTTTCGCTGAAGGGCAGCGCCGCTACGTCGAGAGCCTTTCCGCCTACGCCCGCCAGTTCCTCGGCCAGGTGGACAAGCCGGATGTGGACGCGATCGAGGGGCTTTCCCCGGCGATCTCGATCGACCAGAAGTCCACCAGCCACAACCCGCGCTCCACCGTCGGCACGGTGACGGAGATTCAGGACTACCTGCGCCTGCTCTTCGGCCGCGCCGGTGAACCCCACTGTCCCCAGTGCGACCGCTCGATCCGGCCCGAGAGCATCGATGAGATGGTCGATCGCATCTCCTCGTTGCCGGAGGGCACCCGCTACCAGTTGCTGGCGCCGGTGGTACGTGGCAAGAAGGGCACCCACACCAAGCTGCTCAGTGGTCTGGTGGCGGAAGGCTTCGCCCGCGTGCGCATCAACGGCGAGGTGCGCGAACTCTCCGACAACATCGAGCTCGACAAGAACCACGCCCACAACATCGAAGTGGTCGTCGACCGGCTGGTGGCGCGTGAGGGCATCACTGAACGGCTCACCGACTCCCTGCGTACCTGCCTGAAGCGCGGCGACGGGCTGGCGCTGGTGGAGGCGGTGCCCAAGACCGGCCAAGAACTCCCGGAGGGGGTGGAGCGGGAGCGGCTCTATTCCGAGAACTTCGCCTGCCCTGTGCATGGCGCTGTGATCGAGGAGCTCTCCCCCCGGCTGTTCTCGTTCAACAGCCCCTACGGCGCTTGCCCCGATTGCCATGGCCTCGGCCATCTGCGCAAGTTCACCGAGGACCGGGTGGTGCCCGATCCCGCCCTGCCGGTGTATGCGGCGGTGGCCCCCTGGAGCGAAAAAGACAACAGCTACTACTTCTCGCTGCTGTTCAGCGTGGGAGAAGCCTTCGGCTTCGAGATCAAGCAGCCCTGGAACCAGCTCACCAAAGACCAGCAGCAACTGCTGCTGCACGGCAGCCCCGAGCCGATCGCCATCAAGACTGACAGCCGCTACAGCAAAAGCCAGGGCTACCTGCGCCCGTTCGAAGGCATCCTGCCGATCCTGGAGCGGCAGCTGCGCGACGCCAGTGGCGAGGCGATCCGCCAGAAGCTGGAGAAATTCCTGGATCTGGTGCCCTGCGGCACCTGCCAAGGCTTGCGGCTGCGTCCTGAGGCGCTGGCGGTGAAGGTGGGGCCCA
>CALFOF010000062.1 GCA_937919075.1 uncultured Cyanobium sp.
GGACCCTCAGGAGCGTTTTCCTAAAGTCAGGCCTTCAGCGCCGAGCACTTAAACCATGGCCGACACCTATTCCTTCGACGTGGTGTCGGAGTTCGATCGGCAGGAGCTGGTGAATGCGCTCGACCAGGTGCGCCGTGAGGTGGGCCAGCGCTACGACCTCAAGGACTCCAAAACGGAGATCGATCTGGAGGAAGACAGCCTCACGATCACCACCGCCAGCGACATGACCCTGGAAGCCGTGGCCGATGTGCTGCGTCAGAAGGCTGTCAAGCGCGAGCTTTCGCTCAAGATCTTCGATTTCCAGCCGGCGGAGCCGGTGGGCGGCAACCGCGTGCAGCAGGTGGTGACGTTGCGCAAGGGCCTCAGCCAGGAGCTGGCCAAGCGGCTCAGCAAAACGGTGCGCGATCAGATCAAGAAGGTGACCGTGGCGATTCAGGGCGAGAGCCTGCGAGTCACCGGCAAGAACAAGGACGATCTGCAGCAGGTGATCCAGCTGCTGCGCGCTGAGGATCTGGAGCTGCCGCTGCAGTTCGAGAACTTCCGCTGAGCGGTGCAGCAGGAGCGTCCGCCGGTGAGCGCCATCCCCCCTAGCGGCCTCCCCGGCAGAGATCTCCCCGGCTGGCGCTTCTGGATCGATCGCGGCGGCACCTTCACCGACCTGGTGGCCCTCAGCCCCAGCGGCATCACCACGGTGCGCAAGCTGCTTTCGCACCCGGCGCAGAGCTGCGCCGGCTCCGGCCCCGGCTGCGCCAGCGTTGGCCTGGATCCTGCCGTGGTTGCCATCCGCGGGTTGCTGAACCTGACGGCAGAGCAACCGATCCCCGCCGGCCTGATCGCTGAGGTGCGCGTGGGCACCACGGTGGCCACCAACGCCCTGCTGGAGCGTCGTGGTGCTCCCACCCTGCTGCTGCTCAGCCGCGGCTTTGGCGACGCGCTACGCATCGGCGATCAGCACCGCCCTGATCTGTTTGCGCTCAAGATCCGCCGCCCCGAGCCGCTGCACGCCCGGGCGCTGGAGGTGACGGGCCGCCTGGCGGCCGATGGCCACGAGCTTGAGCCGCTCTTGCTGGATGCCCCTCTGGCCGCAGCCCTGGCCCAGGCGCGCGCCGATGGTCTGCGCAGTTGTGCCGTGGCGTTGCTGCATGCCGCCCGCCATCCCCGCCATGAGCAGCAGCTGGGGGCCTGGCTGGAGCGCTTCGGTTTCGAGCAGGTGGCGCTGTCCCACGCGGTGGCGCCGCGGCCGCGCCTGATCGCCCGCGCCCAGACCGCTGTGGTGGAGGCTTATGTGGGGCCGGCGCTGCAGGCCTACCTGGCCGGGTTGCGGCGCGCCCTCGGTGCCGGCACCCCGCTGCAGGTGATGCAATCGAGCGGCGGCCTGCTCGCTCCCGAGCTGATCCGGGCCAAGGACACGATCCTCTCTGGGCCGGCGGGAGGCATGGTGGGCGCGCTGAAGGCGGCGGCTGGGGCGGCCCGCGCCGGGGAGCCGGGTGCTGGGGCTCTTTGTGCCGGGGCGATCGTGGGCTTCGACATGGGGGGCACCTCCACCGATGTGTTCCATGTGGCGGCAAAAGAGCCGCCCCCCAGTGGCCCGCCGCACGAGGCTGCCGGCGAACGCTGGGAGCGCAGTGACAGCGCTGTGGTGGCCGGCCTGCAGCTGGAGGCGGCGATGCTGCCGATCCACACCGTGGCCGCCGGCGGTGGTTCCGTGCTGCATTTCGACGGCGAGCGGCTGCAGGTGGGGCCTGCTTCCGCCGGCGCCCAGCCGGGTCCGGCCTGCTACGGCCGCGGCGGCCCGCTCACGATCACCGATGCCAACCTGCTGCTGGGCCGGCTGCAGCCTGCTGGCTTCCCGGCCGTGTTCGGTGCCACCGGCGACCAGCCGCTCGATCCGGAGCCCGTCCGCGCTGGCTTCGCGGCGCTGGCCGCCCGCATGGCTGCCGCCGTGGGGCGCCCGCAGCAGCCGGAAGCCCTGGCGGAAGGCGCGTTGGCGATCGCCATCGACCACATGGCGGCGGCGATCCGGCGCATCTCGATCCAGCAGGGCCACGACATCCGCGCCGCCACCTTGGTGTGCTTCGGCGGGGCCGGCGGTCAGCACGCCTGCGCACTCGCCGAAACCCTGGAGATCGACACCATCCTTCTGCACCCCCTGGCCGGAGTGCTCTCCGCCTTTGGCCTGGGCCAGGCCGATCAACGGCTGCTGCGCGAGCAGGCGGTGCGCGAGCCGCTCACGGCGTCGCTGCTGCCGCGCCTGGCGGCCTGGGCCGAGGCGCTCACGGCCGCCGGCGCCCAGGCCCTTGGTGCCGCTGATGGTGCTCCGGCGTCAACCCTGCGGCGGCAGGTGCGGGTGGCCCTGCGTTACGCCGCCAGCGAGGTGAGCCTGCTGGTGCCCCTGGCGGACATCGAGGCCATGGAAGCGGCCTTCAGCGCGAGCCATCGCCGCCATTTCGGCCACGCGGACGCGGCCCGGACGGACGCGGCGCCAGCCCTGGTGGTGGAACGCCTGGAGGTGGAGCTCGTCTGGCCGGCAGCAGCGGCCAGTGGCAGGCCGTTGCGGATGGCCACTGCTGCCACTGCTGCTGCCACGACTGCCTCCGGCGCCGCACCTGCCTCCCCCTTCCCCACGGTGCCGCTGCATGCCGCGGGGCGCTGGCAGATGGTGCCGCTGCTGCGCCGGGAGCAGCTGGCGGCCGGCCAGACCCTGCAGGGACCGGCGCTGCTGCTGGAGGCGATCGGCAGCCTGGTGCTGGCGGTGGGTTGGCGGGCCGAGGTGCTCCCGCAGGGGGAGTTGCTGCTGCGGCGCACCGCCAGCGACAAGCCCACAGCCGCTGCTCCAGCCGCCATCGACCCGGTACGCCTGGAGCTGTTTCATCACCGCTTCGCCGCGATTGCCGAGCAGATGGGGGAACGGCTGCGCCAGAGCGCCCGCTCCGTGAACATCCGCGAGCGGCTGGATTTCTCCTGCGCGCTCTTCGATGCCGCCGGGGCTCTGGTGGCCAACGCGCCCCACATCCCGGTGCATCTCGGCTCGATGGGCGAAAGCGTCGCCAGCCTGCTGGACATGGTGGGACGCGGGGAACGGCCACCTCTGCGCCCCGGCGATGTGATCGCCACCAACGATCCCTACAACGGCGGCACCCATCTGCCCGACATCACTGTGATCAGCCCGGTGTTCGCCAGCGCGGATCGGCCCTGTTTCTTTGTGGCCTGCCGCGGCCACCACGCCGATGTGGGCGGCCTCACCCCCGGCTCGATGCCGCCCCACAGCCGCTCGATCGCCGAGGAAGGCCTGCTGCTCACCAATGTGCCGGTGTTGCGTGAGGGGGTGTTCGAGGCAGTGGCCTGGCAGCAGCGCCTGCAGGCCGGTCCGTGGCCGGTGCGCAATCCCGATCAGTTCCTCGCCGATCTGCA
Organism: uncultured Cyanobium sp.; assembly: GCA_937919075.1. Taxonomy (GTDB): domain Bacteria; phylum Cyanobacteriota; class Cyanobacteriia; order PCC-6307; family Cyanobiaceae; genus MW101C3. The sequence goes on from CALFOF010000062.1 coordinate 3,412, forward strand.
GGCCCAGATGGCGGCCAACCAGCTCGGGGCTGCGGAGCTGGAGCGCCTCTGCCGCCGCGAGGGGCTGGCGGAGGTCACCGCCTACATGGCCCACGTTCAAGCCAATGCCGCGGCGGCCGTGCGGCGGGTGATCGGCACGCTGAAGGGTGGCCAATGGAGCGTGGAGCTCGACGGCGGCGCCCGCATCGCCGTGGCGGTGACGATCGATGGCAGTGCCCGCACGGCCTGCATCGACTTCAGCGGCACCTCCCCCCAGCAACCCGGCAACCTCAACGCCCCCCTGGCGATCACCAAGGCCGTGGTGCTCTACGTGTTTCGCTGCCTGGTGGCGGAGCCGATCCCCCTCAATGCCGGCTGTTTCCGGCCGCTGCAGCTGGTGGTCCCCGAGGGCTGCCTGCTGCGGCCAAGGCCGCCGGCGGCGGTGGTGGCGGGCAATGTGGAAACCTCCCAGGCGGTGGCCAATGCCCTGTTCGGGGCCCTCGGGGTGATGGCGGCGGCGCAGGGCACGATGAACAATCTCACCTTCGGCGATGCCGCTTGCCAGTACTACGAAACGATCTGTGGCGGCAGCGGCGCCGGCCTGGGATTCGCGGGTGCCGATGCGGTGCAGAGCCACATGACCAACTCCCGCCTCACCGATCCGGAAGTGCTGGAGCAGCGCTTTCCGGTGCAGCTGGAGAGCTTTCGCGTGCGCCAGGGCAGCGGCGGCGCGGGCCGCTGGCGCGGCGGGGAAGGGGTGGAGCGGCGCCTTCGTTTCCTGCAGCCGATGACGGTGTCGCTGCTGACGGGATCGCGCCGAGTGCCCCCCTTCGGCATGGCCGGTGGCAAACCGGGGGCACCGGGCCGCAACCGCCTGGAACGCAGAGGCCAGCCTGTGCTGCTGCTGGAGGGGGCCGCAGAGTTGCAGGTCCAGCAGGGTGACCTGCTGGAGATCTGCACCCCGGGGGGCGGCGGTTATGGCGAGAGCTGAGCAGGGGCGGCACCAACTGCTGCGGTTACGGCTACGGCTACGGCTGCGGCGGCTGGTGATGGCGACGGCTGGAGTGCTGTTTCTGCCCGTGCCGCTGCTGGCGCCGGGGCGGGCCCAGGTGCTCCCGATTCGAGCGGCGGTACCGGCGGCAGCAGAGCTGGCACCCAGCAATGTGCTGCAGGAGGCCGGCCAGCGCTTCCATCCCGTCGTCTCGGCAGGGGGCATGGTGGCCACCCAGGAGGCGCACGCCAGCCGGGTGGGGCGTGACGTGCTGCGCCAAGGCGGCAATGCGGTGGATGCGGCGGTGGCGGCCTCCTTCGCCCTGGCAGTGACCCTGCCCCAGGCCGGCAACCTCGGCGGTGGCGGCTTTCTCGTGCTCTGGCGCCCGGAACCGGCGGCGGCCGCCACGCCGCTGCTGGAGGGGGAGCGGCGGGTGGGCCGTGGCCGGGCGGTCACGATCAACTTCCGCGAAACCGCGCCCGCTGCCGCCCGCGCCGACCTTTTTCTTGATGCCAGCGGCCAGGTTGATCGTGTGCGTGCCACCCGCAGCTTGCAGAGCACGGGCGTGCCGGGCACGGTGGCGGGCCTGCTGCTGGCCCAGCGCCGCTACGGCCGCTGGCCGCTGGCGCGGGTGATGGCGCCGGCGATCCGCCTGGCGGCGGAGGGGTTTCCGGTGAGCTGGGAGCTGGCCCGCTCCCTGGAGAGTGCCGCTCCCCTGCTGCGCGCCGATCCCAGTTCCGCGGCGCTGTTCTTCCGCCCGGACAGGCAGCCCTATCGCCCCGGCGAGCGCTGGCGTCAGCCCCAGCTGGCTGCCACCTTGACGGGCATCGCCCATCAAGGTGAGGCGGGCTTCTACCAAGGGCCGGTGGCGGAGAGCCTGGCCGCGCTGATGGGCCGCCAAGGCGGGCTGATCACCCTCGTCGACCTGGCCGCCTACCGCGCCCGGCCCCTGCCGCCCTTGATCGGCAGCTGGCGGGGCCAGCCGGTGATCACCATGCCGCCGCCCAGCTCCGGCGGCGTCACATTGATTCAGTTGCTTGGGGTGCTGGAGGGGTTCCCGTTGGCGGCGATGGGGCTCAACAGCGCGGCCACGATCCACGTGATGACCGAAGCCATGAACCTGGCCTACCGGGATCGTAACACTTATCTGGGTGACCATCGCTTCGTGGCGATGCCGCTGCAGCGCCTGCTCAGCCCGGCCTATGCGGCCGCCCAGCGCCGCCGTCTCCGCACCGACCGCCACACGCCCGCCGCCGAACTGGCGCCGCCGCCGCCGGGCCGGCCGGAGGGTCCCAACACCACCCACCTTTCGGTGCTCGACCGCGACGGCCTGATGGTGGCCACCACCACCACGCTCAACTTCGCCTACGGCAACGGCGTGAGCGTGCCGGGTGCGGGCTTCCTGCTCAACAATGAGATGGATGATTTCACTGCCAGGCCGGGCGTCCCGAACGCGCATGGGTTGGTGCAAGGGCAAGCCAACGCCATCGCGCCTGGCAAGCAGCCGCTCAGTTCGATGAGCCCCACCCTGGTGCTGGATCGCAGCGGCGGCCCCTTGCTGGCCACCGGCAGCCCGGGCGGCAGCCGCATCATCACCACCGTGCTGCAGGTGCTGCTCAATCGGCTGGAACATGGCCTCAACCTGGCCGCGGCCGTGAATGCGCCCCGCTTTCACAGCCAGCTGTGGCCCGATGAAGTGGCGATCGAGCAGGGCTTCAGCCCCGACACACTCGCCCTGCTCCAGGCACTGGGCCACCGGCTCCAGCCGGCCCGGGCCATGGGCTCGGCCCAGTCGGTGGAAGCCCTGCCGGGGGGGGGCAGCCTCGGGGTCGCCGATCCGCGCCGCCCTGATGCCCTCGCTGCCGGGGAGTGACTGCTCGCCCTGCCCCACGGCAGCAGGCGCGCTGAAGCCCCACAATCAGGCCCGACCGCCGCTGACCGGCCGAAGCCGGTGAACCCCCATGGCTCCGTTGCTTCCGGTTCCGTTTGCCCCTGCGGTGTTCACCATCCGCGACTGGCTCTGGAGTGGCGGCCTGATTGAGATTTCGCTGGTGATGGTGGCGTTTCTGGTGGCCGCCTGGTTCGTCAATCGTTCGCGCTGAGGCTGCTGGGATCAGGGGCGGTGAGCAGATTGACGCCGGAGAAGGCCAGAGCCACGCCAAACAACGTGCCAATCACCCAGAGGCTGTCGCTGGGCCATTCCGCGATCAGCAGCCCGCCCAGGATGGCGGTCACCAGACCGTCGGCGATCACCAGTCCCCGGGCCGGCACCTTGGCTGCGGCGCCGGCGGCCAGCTCCATCACCCCTTCGAAGGCCATCAGCAGGCCCACCAACAGGGTGAGGCTCACCTCGCTGCTCACCGGAAACACCAGGATCCAGAGGCCGCCGCCCACGTAGAGCAGCCCGCTGAGGGCGCGAAACAACTTGGTGCTGAGGTCGCCACCACCGGTGAGCCGTAGCAGCTGGGAAATGCCCCCGGCCACCGCCACCCCGCCCAGCACGATCGTCAGCAGCGTGGCGGACACGAACGGCAGGGCG
>CALFOF010000063.1 GCA_937919075.1 uncultured Cyanobium sp.
ATCAGTCCGGTAATCAGCCCGGCAAGTCGAGGGCATTGTTGCCACATCCTGCCGTATTCGGGGCGATGCTCTAACTTTGGTGCACTAACCTCGGACTTTCAAGCCATGGCCAACTGGTTTGCAGAGATGGAGGCCCGGCAGAGTGAGGCCCGTGTCGCCTTTGGCCGCATGCTCCGCCTCTGGCGCGAGCGCAACGGCTGGACCCAGTACACCGTGGCCGAGTGGGGCAAACAGGCGGGCTTTCCCGCCATCAGCTACGGCAACCTCAGCGCAATCGAGCAGGGCAAGGCCGGAGAACTGCGCCGCCCCGCTTTCTTCCAGCTGGCGGAAGTCAACCAGCGCCTGTTCAAAGGCGAGCTGGGCGCCATCACCGACAAGGAGCTGCGCGAGAAGATCAAGGCCGGCCAGCCGCTCCTCGGCGGCGATGGCCAGCCCTGGGGGCCCCAAGAGCTCTGGTCCTGCTACGTGGGGCTGCAGGAGGTGCCCGAGGCCTACCGCCAGCCCCAGCGCGGCGATGCACCCCGGCTGAGTGCGGCCAAGGCGCGGGAGCTCAGCCGCCGCTGGCGCGAGCAGGTGGGTGAGGCCATCGAGGCCCGGCAGCTGGATCCGCTCCAGGCCCTGCAGGCGATAGCCCGGTTGGCGCCACTGGCCCAGCGCAAGCAGCTTCGCACGGTGCTCAGCTCGTTCGGGGATTACAGCCCAGTCGACCTGCAGCAGCTCTGGGATGGGGAGTGGTTGCCGCAGCAATGGATCGACAGCTGGCTGCAGGGTCTGGATTGCCGCAGCCAGGCGGCTGAAATGGCTCAAGAGCAGCAGGACCTCGATGGGCCGGTGGATCAGCAGGAAGCTGCTGCCAGCCCCGGTGCACAACCCTGAACGCTTGGCCCGGATTACCAAGGAATAGTTGCACCTTGCGTTAGCGAGCCGATAAGATCAAGGCGAGCGGGCGCCGGTCCCGCAGCAGCCCTATGGACACCACACCACCCCAGGGCGCAGCCACCCAGCCGCTCTCCACCGAGGAGCAGCAATGGCGCGCCGAGCGCGAGCTGGCTGAGGCCCTCTCCACGTTTCAAAGTCAGGTACAGCCTGCAGCCGCGCTGACGCTGGAGGCGGTGGTGGCCGCGGCCAGACCGGCATTCCAGCTGGGGTTCTGCTTCTCGGTGCGCAGCAGCGAGCAGGGCACGGTGGTGCTGCTGATGCACCGCTGCGGCGGCCAGCAGAGCGCCGAGAGCGACGCAGACGACGAGGACTTCACGCTCAGCGCCCGGCTGCTGGCCGGCCTGCTGGGCATTCCTGTGTCCAGCTTGCCTCAGCCCAGCAAGGCTGAGGGGAATGAGGAGTTGGCTGGCGGCGAGCAGGTTGGTCCGGCAGTTGCCATTCCTGCGCCTGCCTCTCCTGCGCCTGCCGCACCTGCCGCACTTAACGCCCCTGACACCGCAGTAGTTCCCGTCCCGGACGGGGAGCCTGTAGCGCCAGATCTCGAGCCCCTCAGCGCAGAGGAGATCGGCAGCCTCACAGGGATGCTTAAGGCCATGGCCCGCAGCGACAAGGAGGCCTGGCAGCGCTTCTCTGCGGCCTTCCGCAAGCACTTCGCGGTGCCGCGCACAGCCCGCACCATCACTGATCGCATCAACCAAAGGCGCCATGCCGTCTTCATTGATCGCTTTGAGCGGGAGCTGAACGCCGCGGCCGGCGCTGGAAGCGGCGGTGTGAGCGGCGAACCGGAGGCGATCTGATGGCAGCCCAGCAGCAGCGGCGAATCGCCTACGGCCATCGCCAGCACGAGCAGGGCCGCGGCAAGCCCAGCGGCCACTACCTGCACAGCAAGGTCCGCAGCGATGTCTGGGGGGTGCTGCAGCAGCTACGGCAGCAGCACGGCCTCTCGATCAGCGGCGCCGCCCATCACCTGATGCGGTTGGGCGCCGGCCTCGATCCCCTGCCTCCCCTCGATCACTTCACCCGCACCCAGCGGTGCGCTCAGCACGATGGCAATTGAGCTCAACGACGGCAGCCGCATCGGGGCACCGGTGATCCGCCAGCAGCGACTGGGGGAGGTGGCCTACCTGGCGGTGGTGCGCACCGAGCAGCGCGAGCGCCTGCGCCGCAACCAGAGCAACGGCGAGATGGAGCCGATCCCCAACGGCAGCGACCGTCAGGGCCGGCCGCGCTTCCGGCAGGAGATGGTGATCCATGCCCTGGCCCTGCCCGGCACCACCATGGAGGCCCGACTGGGCGATGAGGGGGGCGTGCCAGCGGCAGGCGATCGGGTGCGCCTGATCCTCAAGGCCAGGGGATTCGGCGACTGGATAGAAGCCCGCCGCGGCCACCGCAAGGGCAAGTTGAACGTGGGCGATGTGCTGACGCTGGAAACCCGCTGGGCCCAGCAGTACGACCAGGACGGCAACGCCAAGGGCCCAAAGATAGAAGACCAGGCCACGGCCGATGCGCTGCCCCGCCACGTCACCGTCGGCTTCTACGGGCCCCTCTGCCTCAGCGAAGGGACTGATGGCCGCTGGATTGAGGCCGCCGAGCAGGCCTACAGGGAAGACGAGGCAGCGCAGCGGCAGCAGCAGGCGATCGAACTCGATGGCGGCGATCACTTCGCTGAAGAGTTCGGCGATGACGAGGAGGGGCCCT
>CALFOF010000064.1 GCA_937919075.1 uncultured Cyanobium sp.
GCGCGACGCCAGTGCCCCGATCTTCATGCCCCCTTGCCCCACGGCGGCACGCGTTATTGTTGCCACTCTCGCCTCGGCGGCTGACCCTAACGGCTGGAGCCCCTTATTCCGCCTTCGCTGCAACGGCTGATTCCGCCAGGATCTGGCGGCAGCGCCCGCAGATCCGCCCGTTCACCCCTGCCACCAAGGTGTGCTCTTCCACATCGCTGGTGTAATGCCAGCAACGCTCGCACTTTTCCCCGTCGGCGCGGGCGAGCCGCAGGCTGAAGCTGCCAGGGTTGTCTTCGTTCGGGGCGTTGCCGTGCTCTTCGGCCAGCACCACTTCCAGCGCCGGGCCCTCCAGCTGCACGGCCGATACCAGCAGCCAGTCGGCCAGGTTGTCGACCTCTGGGCAGGCGCTGCCCTGCAGCAGCTCCAACGCCTCGGCCAGGGCGGCATTGACGCCGCTCAGCTGCACCTGCGCTTCCAGCGACGCCCCCAGGGCGCCGGCGCTGCGGCAGCTCTCCAGCTGCCGGTTCACCCGCGCCCGCAACTCCAGGATTCGCTCCATCGGCGCCAGCAGCTCCGGGGCGCTCCACGCGGCCGGGGCGGTGGGCCAGCCGCGCTCGTACACCGAAGCTTCAGCCACGGGATAGGGCAGGTTCTGCCAGATGTCTTCCGCCATGTGGCACAGCACCGGGGCGATCAGCCCGGCCAGCCGTTCCACCACCAGCTGCAGCACCGTCTGGCAGCTGCGCCGCCGGAACGACCCCGCCGCACTCACATACAGCCTGTCCTTGGCGATGTCGAAGTAGACGTTCGACAGATCCACCACACAGAAATTCTGCAACGCCTGGAAGAAGCGGTAGAAGGCGAAGTTGTCGAAATCAGCGCTCACCGAGTCGATCAGCGCAGCGGTGCGCTGCAGCATCCAGCGGTCGAGCAGGGGTAGCTCCGCCACGGGCACCGCATCTCCCCCCTCAGCGCTGGGCCGTGGGTCGAAATCGTGCAGGTTGCCGAGCAGATAGCGGGCCGTGTTGCGCACCTTGCGGCTCACATCCGCCAGCTGCTTGACAATCCCCGGACCCAGCGGCACATCAGCGGAATAATCCACTGAACTCACCCACAGGCGCAGCACATCGGCGCCGTAAGCCGGCTCCTGCTTTTCATTCTTGCCGCCCTCCACCAGCACCGCTGGATCCACCACATTGCCCAGCGACTTGCTCATCTTGCGGCCCTTCTCATCGAGGGTGAAGCCATGGGTGAGCACCCGTTTGTAGGGGGCGTTGCCGTTCACGGCCACGGAGGTGAGCAGGCTGCTCTGGAACCAGCCGCGGTGCTGATCCGACCCCTCCAGGTACAGATCAGCGGGGTAATTAAGGGGGGTGACGGGAGGCTCTTGGAGGCCCTCAGTGGTTTCAATGGCTGAGGGCAGATCAGGGCTTTCGCCGGTTTGCAGGCCGCCCAGCACCGCCGCCCAGGAGGAGCCGGAGTCGAACCACACGTCCATGGTGTCGGTGCCCTTGCGCCACAGGTGCGCCTCGGCGGCGCGGGCGGGCGGCAGCAGCTCGGCTTCCTGCTTCTCCCACCACACATCCGAGCCATGGGCGGCGATCAGCGCCTGGATGTGATCGAGCGTGCCCGCATCGAGCAGCACCTCGCCCGTTTCGCGGTGATAAAACGCCGGGATCGGCACCCCCCAGGTGCGCTGGCGCGAGATGCACCAGTCGCCCCGTTCGCGCACCATTGCCTCGATGCGGTTGCGGCCGCTGACCGGCAGCCAGTCGACGGCGGCGATGGCGTCGAGCGCCTCGGCGCGGAAGCCCTCCACCGAGGCGAACCACTGCTCGGTGGCGCGGAAGATCGTCGGTTTCTTGGTGCGCCAGTCGTAGGGATAGCGGTGCGCGTAGCTCTCTTGCTTGAGCAGGGCTCCGGCCCCCTCCAGGGCCGAGATGATCGCCGGGTTGGCGTCCTTGAGCACGTTCAGGCCCGCGAACGGGCCTGCTTCGGCGGTGAGGGTGCCGCCTTCGTCCACCGGGCAGAGCACAGGCAGGCCCGCCTTGCGGCCGGTGTTGAAGTCGTCGACGCCGTGACCCGGCGCCGTGTGCACCAGGCCAGTGCCCGCTTCGGTGGTGATGTAATCGCCGCCGATCACCACCGGGCTGCTGCGCTCCATCAGGGGATGGCGGTACACAACACCCTCCAGCTCGGCCCCCTTGAGCGACAGCAGCGGCTCCAGCGGCAACGCGAGGCTCTCGCGCAGGCTCTCCACCAGCGCTGAGGCCACGATCAGATGGCGGCCCGGCTCCACCCGGCACACCGCGTAATCGAGCGCCGCGTTCACCGACACCGCCAGGTTGGCGGGCAGGGTCCAGGGGGTGGTGGTCCAGATCGCCACGGCCAGGGCACCGGCCGCCGGCGTGGTGGCGGCCTCCGCGCTGGTGAGGCCGATGGCGGTGAGGCGTACGCCCAGCCCCGCCGGCAGCTCCACCACTGGAAACGCCACGTAGACGCTCGGCGAGGTGTGGCCGTCGGGGTATTCCAACTCCGCTTCTGCCAGGGCGGTGCGGGAGCTGGGGCTCCAGTGCACCGGCTTGAGGCCCCGGTAGATGTGGCCCGCCAGCACCATGCGGCCAAACACCCCGATCTGGGCGGCCTCGTAGTGCTTCTGCAGGGTGAGGTAGGGCTGGTCCCAGTCGGCCCAGATGCCCCAGCGGCGGAAGCCCGCCTTCTGGCCCTCCACCTGCTCGAGCGCATAGGCGTGGGCGCGGCGGCGCAGCTCGATCGGCGTGAGCCCGCGGCGCTCCTCGCTGCCCATGCCCTGCAGCACCTTGAGTTCGATCGGCAGCCCGTGGCAATCCCAGCCGGGCACGAACCGCGCCCGTCGCCCCTTCAGCAGGGCGTACTTGTTGATGATGTCCTTGAGGATCTTGTTGAGCGCGTGCCCCACGTGCAGGGCGCCGTTGGCGTAGGGCGGCCCGTCGTGCAGGGTGAACACCGGGCCGGGGTTGCTGCTGCACAGCCGCTCGTAGAGGCGCTGCTCGGCCCAGAACGCCTGCAGTTCCGGTTCACGCGTCCTGGCGTTGGCCCGCATCCCGAAGGGGGTCTGCAGCAGGTTGAGCGTGTCCTTGAAGGACACCGGCGGGGTGGTCACGGCGCCTGGGGCAGCAACCGGGATTATCAGCCCCGGCATTCCCCGGCGAGAGTGGGGCGTGGTGAGAGCGGCGGCTGGCGGGGAAGGTGTGGTTGCGTGGGGGCTGCTTTTCTGCTGGGTGAGACACCCGTGGCCATGCCATGAGCCTGCCGATCATTGAGCTGCTGGATCGCTTCTCCGAACTGCTGCGTCTGCTGTTGGAGGGGCTGTCGTTGCTGTGCGTCCTTATTGGACTGCTGGTGATCCTGCAGGGCACCATCTCAGGCGGGCGGCTGCGTCCCCGGCGGGTGAGGCCTGCTCCCGGACGCACCGGCGCGTTGCCGCTTTTGCTGGTGGACCCGTTTGTGTTGCGGCCATCCAATGCCATTCGGCTCACCTTCGGCAGCTGGCTGGCGATGGCCCTGGAGTTCCAGCTGGCGGCGGACATCGTCGCCACCACCACCGCCCCGTCGGAGAGCAACCTGATTCAGCTGGCGGTGGTGGCCGTGATCCGCACCACCTTGAACCTGTTCCTGGGCAGAGAGCTGGCTGAGGAGCGGCGCGAGGAGGAGCGCGCAGCGGCGTTGACGGCTGAGTAGAGGCTCAGCTCACGGCTGAGTAATGGCTGATGTCGCCCCGGCTGACGCTTCTGGTCTGGGTCTGGCCGTCGTGGCCAGCTTCCGGGCCAGGCGGCTTGGTTAAGCGGCTTGGCTTGGGGGCTCGGCGTCCGGCGCTGGCGGGGGGCTGAGGGTGGCGTCTTGTGCGGGAGTGTGCTCCGGGTCGTGCGCTGATGCAGGTACTGCCTCAGGCTCAGGTTCTGTTGTCGGCTCAGGAGCTCCCGCTGCAGGGCTCTCTGGTGTGGGGCTCTCCACTGCGATGGCTGCCGGATCTGGCGCCACTGTGGCCCCAGCGGTTTCGGCCGGAGCTGGCGGGGCCTGGTCGGCGGCGAGTGCTGCGCGCACGCGGGCATCCACCTCCGTGAAGTCGCTCACCACCGCCAGCGGCGCGGCTGCTGGTGAGGAAGCCGTGGGGGGCTCTGCGCCGGCGGGTTCGGGGCGCACCCAGCGCTTTGTGATCTTGGGCTTTTTGGGCGTGGCGGCCCCGGTGGCGGCCCCGGCTGTGACGCTGGCGTTGACGGTGGCTGTGCGTTGCTTGAGCCAGCCGCCCAGCGCCGTGGCCCGGCTGAGCAGCAGGTTGCCGAGAGCGATCAAGCTGGTGGCCAGCTGGTTGAGGCTTGTCTGCCAGCGTGCCGGAGACCAGAAGCTCTGGCGTTCCTCCTTGCTCAGCTGGCGCCAGCGGCTCTGGCTCACCTCGGTGCTGAGCCGCCCGATCAGCAGCCCACCGCACAGCACCGCCAGCATCGGCGCGCCGCTGAGCCGCTCGGCGCTGGTGACCAGCACCAGGCCCAGCAGCAGCACCACTGCGCCCCAGAAGGCATCGCGTGGGCGGCTCAGCTCCGGCACCAGCAGCGGTAGCAGCAGCACCGCCAGGCCGGCCAGCAGGGCCAGGGTTCCACCGATGGTGGCAAGCATGGCGGTCGCGGCAGGGCAGCCCCATTCTGCGTCGCTGATTACAGTCGCCTTGCTGCCCACCTGGCGGAATTGGTAGACGCGCTGGTTTTAGGTACCAGTGGCTTCGGTCGTGGGGGTTCAAGTCCCCCGGTGGGCATGGCGCAGGCAACATGGACCTGTGGGGGGAGGCGGATTGACGAAGCCGGCGCGCAGGTGGCTGCTCGGGGGACTGGCCTACGCGTTGGTGCTGCTCCTGGCCCTGGGCTCGCCGCTGCAGGCCAAGCCTGCGACAGGACAGATTCCCGCATCCACGCGCCCCACCTTCACGGCCTCTCCGCCTTCCCTTGACCGGGCCACGTCGATGGTGGCGGCCGGCAGCTATGACGTGGCCGCCGTGCGCATCCTCGGCATTCCCACCTTGATGGTGGCCTCGCCCGTGGTGGGCCATGGCAACGGCATGGGCAACAGCAGTGAAGCGGAGGCCGGCCCCGATGCGGAGCGCCGCGCCCAGGTGATCGAGGGGAACCTACGCCTCCTGTATAATCCCGCCGCCGTCTGCAGCAACAGTGAACGGTGGGCTGAATGGACCCTGCTGCGAGTTCTGGGGGCCAGAGATCCTGCCTGTGATGGCGGCCTGCCCGATGGTGTGCGGGCTGCGTCCGACGATCTCAATGTGATGGTGCGGCAGCTGCCCAACGGTGCCGTGATCCTGGAGGCCACAGTGCCGGAGCGGCCCCAGCCGCTGCCACTGCTCACCGTGACCTTTGCCGACACCACCTTGAACGGCACCACGGCGCTGGAGCTGGGACAGCGGTGGCAGGAGCGGCTGCAAGGCCGCCTCCGCTACGCCCGCCAGGCGCTGCTGCCGCAGAACATGCGCCAGCGGTTGATGCTCTCCCTGCTGGTCATGGCCCTGGTGCTGCTGCTCACGGCCGGCACCTTCTGGCTGTGGCGCCGCAACCTGCTCGCCATTGTCAGGCTGAAAGCACAGGCGCCGGCCCCAGCAACGGCCCCGGCGGTTGCCGTCACGCGCGGCCTGCGCCTGAGGCTGTTCGAGGCGCTCAGCTTTGTGCTGCTGGTGCTGGTGCTGCTGCAAGTGATGGCGGTGGTGGCGCTGGCCCTGATGGCCATTCCCGGTGGCGTGCCGCTGGCGCTGGAGGTGCTGCTACAGCCCGCGCTGGTGGGGATCAAGGTGCTGGTGTTCGCCTTCATCGCGCTGCTGGGCCGGGCACTGGTGTCGTTCCTGCTGGATCAGTGGGCCACCAGTGGCCGGGTGCCCGCCGACGAACTGGCCCGCCGTGACCAGCGCCACCACAGCCTTGAGCGCATCTTTCAACGGCTGGTGGATCTTTCCTGCATCGCCATCGCCGCCGGCTGGGTGGTGATGGGCATTCCCGGCGTGCGCGAAACCTCTGCATCGTTCCTGCTGGCCGGCGGCGCCGTGCTGGGTGGCCTGGCGATCGTGTTTCAGGGTCTGCTGCGGGATTTCGCCGCCGGTCTGGCGGTGCTGCTCGAGGATCGCTACGCCATCGGCGATTGGATCGAGATCGGCGACATCGAAGGCGATGTGGTCGATCTGAGTGTGCTGAGCACTCAGCTGCGCTGCCTCGATCAGCGGGTGGCCGTGATACAGAACGGCGCTTTCGACCGGGTGATGAACCACACCAAGATCCGTTCCGGCAAGTTGGTGGAGCTGCTGCTCTCCCACCGCACCGCCGACATCAATGCCGTGCTGGCGGTGATCGC
>CALFOF010000065.1 GCA_937919075.1 uncultured Cyanobium sp.
TCGGCGTTGTGGAAGGTGACACGCTCGATCGCGCCCGCCAGCACCTCGGTGGGCTGGCCTCCGGTGCCCTGCGTCCCGGGGGACTGGCCAGCGTCCGGCTTGTTCATGCCTCCCCGCGGTGCCATCGGGCCATGATCTCAAGCCGGGTCCATACAGCAGGAGGGTGCGGCAGGTCCGACGGAGATCTGACTCTTCAGCTGGCTGGCTGGTCTCAGCCGCCGGTGGAATCGTGCAGCATCGCGCTGCTACAGCAGCTTCTCGCATGGCCAGGATCCGGTTGATCTCCGTGGGTTCCAGAGGAGACCTGCAGCCCTACCTGGCGATCCTGCTGGAACTCCAGCACCGTGGTCATCAGGTGACCCTGATCGGAAGCCTCAATTTCCAGGCTGTAGCCGAGTCCCATGCGGTGCCGTTCCTGCCGCTGCCGGGCGACTTCACCACGCTGCTGAACTCGGAGGCGGGCCTGGCGTTGATGCAGGGCAAACCCGTGCGGCTGATCTCAGATGCGCTGCTTCGCGAGCTTTTGGAGACGGCCCATGCCGCGATGGAGGGCACGGATCTGCTGCTGGTCTCGCCGCTCTGCCTCTGGGGGTATCACCTGGCCGAGGCCACCGGCTGCCGACTGGTGGTGCTGAGTCCCGTGCCGATCATGGCAACCGGTGATTTCCCCTTTCTGGGCTTCCCCGCATCGCCCCCCAGCAAGACCGGCGGCAGGACCCGTCGTCGTCTGCGCCGCCGTCTGAACCGCATCAGCTATCGGCTGGTCAGCCTTCTTAAGTGGCGTCAGGACTCCCGTGTGATTCAGGCCTTCCGCCGCGAACGACTGGGGCTGAAGCCCCTCCCCTGGGGCGGCGCCCAGAGCCGCCGCACTCCGCCCGCCCATCTGGTGGATCCGCCGGTGCTGCATCTGATCAGCTGCCAGGTATTGCCGCGGCCGGTTGACTGGAAAGCGAGCGCCTCCCTGACTGGCTTCTGCTTCCTCGAGCCCCGCTCGGCCGATGGGGCGATCCTTCCCACCCCCTACAGCCCGGATCGGGATCTGACCGCCTTTCTGGAGAACGGACCTGCTCCCTTCTATGCCGGATTCGGAAGCATGATCACTCGCGACCCCGAGGCGCTGGCGGCTGGCGTGGTGGAGGCGTCGCAGCTGGCCGGAGCACGCCTGATCCTCTCGCCTGGTTGGGGGCGCGTGGTGCCCCGCGCTGCCCTGCCAGCTGATGTGTTTCTGCTGGAGGAGTGCCCGCACAGCTGGCTGTTCCCCAGGGTGCAGGCCGCGATTCACCACGGTGGCGCAGGCACCACGGCCACCACCCTGCGCTACGGCATCCCGTCGACGGTGGTGGCGTTCTTTGCGGATCAGCCCGCCTGGGGACGCATGCTTGAGCGGCTCGGCGTCAGCCCTGCCACGCACCGGCTGAAGAGTCTCAACGCCGAGGCCCTGGCCGCCAGCATCCGTGCGCTGGCAAGCGAGCCACGTTTCCGTAAGCGAGCACAGGAGCTGCAAAGGTGTCTTGCCGGCGAAGACGGGGTGGCCTGCACTGTCAATGCGATCGAGGCGACGCTCGTCGGCAGCATGCGGTGATCCATACCGACCGCAAGGCTCATCTCCAGCGAAGCCGCGAAGCCGCTTGTGCGGGTTTCGCTGGAGCAATAGGTGGTCCAGGCATCACGGCGAGCCCCGGCTGGGCAGCCAGAACTCCCAGCTTGACGTCCGGCGCCTGGAGGAACCCAGTCACACTGCCGGAAGTGCAGCACATGGGGCCCTGTTACGGGGCCCATCGCTCACGCCACCTCAGGCGCCCATCCCCGCTGGCGGGCCATGTCCTCCGTCCAGCGATGGCAGCGGCGGGTGAGGTGCTCCCCATGGGCCAGCAAGCCCTGGTGCAGCTGGCAGGTGAGCACCGGAATGCAGTTCACCCCGGCGTGGTGACGGAAGAAGTGGCAAGTGAGGCAGACCTTGCTGCTGCGACTGGCCACCAGCACCTCCTCATCGAGATAAGGCCACTCCTCGATGGGTCCCTCCTCACCGCGAGCCTTGGAGGCAGAGGCGGTTCGCTGGGAGCGGGAAAGCGGGGCAGACAAGGCAGAACAATGCGACAAGAACGTCTGTACTACTAGCAGAGATCAGCTGGTCTGGGCGGTTCGGGCGTAGGCCTCACTTTCCGCAGGCGATCGCAGCTGGTGGGCGGCTTGGCACCGCGACCTCGATGCCCCTGGCGGGGCGCGGCGCGGGTGTCCTTCGCCTGCCCTCCATGGCCGCCATCGCCTGCATCAGTGTCGAGTTCCTCGAGCCGGCCGAACATCCCGGTGCCCAGGCCCGCATCTGGTTCCTTGATGCCACCGGCCAGGCTGTGCGTCCCTGCCGGCTGGTGCCGGCGCCGATCGCCAAGCTGCGCGGCCAGCAGCTGCAGCGGTTTTTTGGTGGCGAGTGCTCGCTTTGGATTCGCTGAGGCCCACCGGGCCGATCAGCTGGGGGACTGCTCCTGGCCGGGCTGTTGCTCCAGCAGGCACGACAGCCCCCTGATCGCCGGTAGCCGTGGACGAACGCGGCTCAGTTCAGCACTGCCGGGGCAGGTTCAGCCCTGGCCCCGGTGAGAAGCACCCGAAGGCTGCGCTGGCCTGCTCATGGCGGCAAGGGCTGACGCAAGGCGTCGCTGCGCTCCGCCCCTTGCCTCCCCTGCGCGGGCCGCGCGGCCAGATCGGGTTCCTCACCTCAAGGCCATGGCCACACCCTCTGCCCCCAGCTGCGAAATCCGCCGCGTCATCGTTCACTTCTATCCCGATGGGATCAAAGGCGGCGCCCACCCCTGCGAGCAGCAGTTCTTCGGGCGGCGCGGCAAACCGGTCAAGAAGATGCGCTTCGTGCCGGCCGAGAAGGCCTTCGCGATCGCCCGCAAGCTGCAAGGCACCCGGGGCTGCACCGTCTCGG
>CALFOF010000066.1 GCA_937919075.1 uncultured Cyanobium sp.
CTCCTGCACCCAGGGCTCCTCCGGGGGGGGTGGCGGCAGGCTGGGATCAGGGGTGGCGGCCGCCCCGGCCACGTGGCCAGCGGGCAACGCGACAGGTTCAGCGGCAGCTGGCACCAGATCGCGCAGACGCTCCAGCAGCTTGAGGTTGCGTTCCTGATCCAGCGCCCGGTTGGCCACCTGCCAGTTGCGCCACAGCAGCAGCGAGGAGGTGAGCCCCACCAGGGCAAGGGCAGCAAGGATCAGCAGCCAGGAGCGCTGCCAGAGGGGGATGGCCGTGCGGGTGGCACGGGATGGTGGCGGTGGAGCCGGTGCGCGCGGCGGGGCCTCGCTTACCACCACATCGATCGGCGTGTGGTCGAGCAGCGCCACGCTGGTGCGGTTGGCACCTTTGGCGAACACCCGGTCCATCACCTGCTCAGCCTTCAAATCCCAGAAGGCTCTGGAGGTGGGGACGGAAGGAGGGTTCGCCATGAAAGCTGAGGCTCTGGCGTCGGTGACGCGCGACGTTAGGGCACTGGTGCCCGTTGCGCTGCTTCCCGCCGCCGGTTCAGCTCCAGCCACAGCAGCAGGGCGTTGGCATCGGCGGGGCTGACGCCCGGCGTGCGGGAGGCCTGGCCGAGATTCAGCGGCCGCACAACCGCCAGCCGTTCGCGCGCCTCCTTGGAGAGGGTGGCGATGGCGGCGTAATCGATGCCGTCTGGAATCGGCCGGTGATCCTGCTTGCGCACCCGCTCGATCTCCTGCTGCTGTCGGGCCAGATAGCCGCTGTACTTCACGTCGATCTCGGCGCTGTCGCGCACATCGGCCGGCAGCTGCGGATCACAGAGGCCGTGGCGCACCAGATCGGTGGCATGCACCCCGGAGCGGCGCAGCAGATCGGCCAGGGTGATTGAGCCGCGGATCGGTGCGCCCGTTTCCGCTTCGATTGCAGCGGCAGCAGGGTCGGACGCCTTCAGCCGCACGGTGTCGAGGCGGCGCTGCTCCGCCTCGATCGCCGCCTGCTTGGCCTGGAAGATCTGCCAGCGGCGCCCATCCACCAGCCCCAGCGCATGGCCCAGGGGCGTCAGGCGCCGATCGGCATTGTCGCCCCGCAGCACCAGCCGGTATTCGCTGCGGCTGGTGAGCACCCGGTAGGGCTCCTTGAGGTCCTTCGTCACCAGATCGTCGATCAAGGTGCCGATGTAGCTGCCCTCGCGCGGGAAGTGCACCGGGCTCTGGCCGCGCAGCAGCCGCGCCGCATTCAGCCCCGCCACCAGCCCCTGCGCCGCCGCCTCCTCGTAGCCGGTGGTGCCGTTGAGCTGGCCGGCGCTGAACAGCCCTTCCACCCGCTTGGTCATCAGTGAGGGCAGCAGCTGGGTGGCGGGCAGGATGTCGTAATCGACCGCATAGGCGGGCCGCAGCATCACGCACTGCTCCAGCCCGGGCAGCGTGCGCAGCAGCTCCAGCTGCAGCCGTTCGGGCAGGCCGGTGGAGAAGCCCTGGATGTAGAGCTCGGGCGTGTCGCGCCCCTCCGGCTCCAGGAAGATCTGGTGCGAGTCCTTGCCTTCGAAGCGCACGATCTTGTCCTCGATCGAGGGGCAGTAGCGCGGCCCCTTGCTGTCGATGAAGCCGCCGTAGATCGGCGTGAGGTGAAGGTTGTCGCGGATCAGCTGGTGGGTGGCCGCAGTGGTGCGGGTGATGTGGCAGGCCATCTGCTCGCCACTCACCCAGGCGGCCGGATCGAAGGAGAAGAAGCGATCGGCGGCATCGCTGGGTTGCTCTTCGAGCTGATCGAGGCGCACGCTGCGGCGATCAACCCGCGCCGGCGTGCCGGTCTTGAGGCGATCGGTGCGAAAGCCCAGCGCCCTTAGCGCCTCGGTGAGCCCCTCGGCGCGGGCTTCGCCGGCGCGGCCAGCGGGCATCGAGCGGTTGCCCACCCAGATCGTGCCGCCCAGAAAAGTGCCGGTGGTGAGCACCACGGCGCCTGCGGCGTACACACTGCCGAAGTAGGTGCTCACACCGATCACCCGGTCGTCGGCCACCTCCAGGCCGGTGACCATCGCCTCGCGCAGGTGCAGATGCGGCGTGTGCTGCAGCAACTGCAGCATCTGGCGGGCGTAGGCGCGCTTGTCCGTCTGGGCGCGCAGGGCCCACACCGCAGGCCCCCGGCTGGCGTTGAGCACCCGCTTCTGCAGAGCGGTGGCATCGGCCAGTCGCCCGATCACACCGCCAAGCGCATCCACTTCATGCACCAGCTGGCTCTTGGCCGGCCCACCCACCGCCGGGTTGCAGGGCTGCCAGGCGATGCGGTCGATGTTGAGGCTGAACAGGGCGGTGTCGATGCCCAGCCGCGCCGCCGCCAGCGCCGCCTCGCAGCCCGCATGGCCGCCGCCGACGACGATCAGTTCAAAGCTTTCGCTTGGGGCTGCGCTCAGTGCCATCGGCCCAGGCTATGGGCCTGGCAGCGGGGCTGCCTAGCCTCAGGCCGTCGCCACGCGTTGCCCTGTGAGTCTCGCCATCGCCCTGCTCACGGTGTCCGACCGGCGCAGCGCCGATCCCAGCGCCGACGATCCCTCCGGCGATGCGCTGCGCGCGCGCCTGGAGCGCGATGGCCACCAGCTGGTGGAGCGGCTGTGCGTGCCCGACGACCGCTACGCGATCCGGGCGGTGCTGAGCCGCTGGATCGCCACGCCGGTGGTGCAGGTGGTGATCAGCTGTGGGGGCACCGGGCTCACCGGCCGCGATGGCTCACCGGAAGCGGTCGCGCCTTTGCTCGACAAGACGATCGAGGGCTTCGGCGAGCTGTTCCGTCTGCTTTCCTACGAGACGATCGGCACCAGCACCCTGCAGAGCCGCTGCCTGGCGGGGGTGGCCAACGGCACGGTGATCTTTGTGCTGC
>CALFOF010000067.1 GCA_937919075.1 uncultured Cyanobium sp.
CGAACAGCTCCAGGTACCCGTCCAGATCGCCACGGCCCCGGGCAAGCTGCTCCATCGTGAAGCGATCGACGCCACCGCGCTCCAGCAATGCCTCCTCCAGTTGGAGCAGCCCTGCTTCGCCAAGGGCAGGTGCCAGGGCCGGGATCAACCCTTCGAACTGGCCATAACCGTTCTCCTGCAGCAGCTCGGCTGCATGCGCCACCAGGGCCTCAGGGCTGAGGGCCGCCGCGCCAGCCAGGTTCGCCAAGGCGTCCACCGCGCGCTGGAACAGGCCGATCACGGCACCGGTGGAATCTGAGCAGCGGTCCAGCACCCCCTCGCTGAGCTCCAGCAGGCGCACCTGCAGGTCCACCGCCAGGGCGGGATCGGCTGTGGCGATCGTCCCGCTGATCGCCTGTTGCTGGGCCTCCAGGTCCGCCAGCAGCGCCTTGCGCTTGGCGGAATCGATGAAGGTGTGGCTGCGGGCGATCGATGCCAGTCGCTTGCGTACCTCCTGCGCCGCCCCCTCGGCTCCGCCGGCGGCGGCCAGGGCCAGCCGCAGCCGCCGCTGGATCACGGCGTTGCCGGCGCTCACCTCGATCAGCAACTCCGCCAGGGCTGCCGCGCCCAGCGTTTCAAGGTTCTTGGCGTTGAGGGCTCGCTTGCCGGCCATCGGCTCGGATGCTGGGCCATGAGCATGGCGCGGCTGTTGGTCCTACCGCATAGGGGGGAGCTACGAGCGTCAGACCTGCAGTTTCCTCTTGCTCCACCCCGTGATGGCTGCCTCGACAGTCGCGAGATGCCATCGCAGGGGCCCTTGGAGGTCCGCTTTTGCTGTGCTGCTTGCTATGGCCGTCAGCCCTTACTGCGTCACGCCGGCCCGAATCGGCACTTCCTCGGGCCTGCGGCTGCCTGCAGCCTTCTACCGGGACACCATCCCAAGTGCGCCGGTGTTGCCGGCCAGCTTCAGGTGCTGGATGAAAACACCCTTCTGTTGCGCTTGGAGCCAGAAGAGCAGCAGCAGGGCGAGACAGAGGAGGACAGCCTGCTGCTCGGGCTCTTCCTCGATTCCCTCAGCCGACAGGCACTCACGAGCGATCAGGGCCCGGTGCTCTACACGGAAGCCATGGCCGCAGACGACAGTGCGCCGCTGGTGTGCCATGGCTGGGAGATCGCCTTCCAGGTTTGCCGCCTTCGCCGAATCCTGGAACGGCCGCCTGGCCATGCTCAGCTTCGTGATCGGCCATCAGATCGGCCTCGGTGCCTTGTTGGATAGCTACGCGCCTGCCGCACTCAGTTTCTGCCCGTCTGCTTCTGAGCCCCTGCTCGGCTCTCGCCCCCACCACCCCCGGCCTAGCCGGGGGTTATTGATGGTTACCGCTGCATCTCCGCTCCCATGACGGGCAATCTCCAGGCCATCGGCTTCGTGTTCAGTTGGGTGCTGGGCTGGGGGATCGGCGGCTCGCTCATCGATGCCGGCCTGATCAACGCCGGGGTCTATTCGCTGGAGGGCGGCCAACTCGGCACTGCAGCCACCTTCATTCTCTGGAGCCTGCTCTGGGGGGGTGGCGGGGTCTGGCTGTACCGGCGCTGGACCAGGCCCGTCACTCCGGAGCGTTGATGCGCTGCGGCCGCCGAGCCGTGTCGATCAGCAGGTTGTGGAGCAGCTCTTTGCTGCTGATCAGCAGGTGGGCCATCCAGGTGCCCGTCAATCTGGGCTCAGCGATTCGATCGCCCTTGCAACGGCTGATGGCCTGCTCGATCTCGGCCAGCTCACGAGCGATGTTGCGCACCATCGCCTCGGTGGTCTCGCGGGGGCTGGGCCTGAGAGGGATTTGCATCGGCTCCACTCTGTCGCGTCCTCTCAACCAAAGCGGTAGTGCTTGCGCACCGGAGCGTGCACATCCCAGGTGCAGCTCAGCCCGGCGTCAAACACCACCAGATCCCCGGCGCCAAAGCGCACCGGCTCCCCGCCATCGGGAATGACGGTGACATCACCCTCCAGCAGCAGGCAGGTCTCCTGCTCGTTGTAGGTCCAGGGGAAGGCGCTGACCTCACAGCCCCAGGTGGGCCAGCTCGTCACTCCCAGGCACTCCAGCTGAGCCGGATCCGGGTTGGAGGTGACCGTGATGCCGCTGGCCATGGCTGTCTGAATGAAACCCAGGTCCATTGTTCGTTCGCTGCCTGGCAATGGGTGTTGCCAGCGCAGCCCGGACGGGGCGCCCGCAGCAGCACAGCCGTGATGGGTGATGCCCTCTTCCTTTTTCTCCATGGCGGCATCCGGCTCCTGCGTGCAGCGGTCAACCAACCTTGCCCAGGGCACCGCGGTATTGGATGGGCTCCACTTCTCCCATCCACTCGATCGAGCAGCGATGCAGGTCGTAGTAGCCCGCCACCACGGTGAGCTGATTCGCCCTCAGCCGATCGGTGAGCAGCACGCTGGAGTGCACCAGGTTGCCGGCGGCGCTGAGCGTGTGCCGCCGGCACGACTCCTCCAGGGACAGCTGGTCGCCGAACTGCAGCAGTTCCATGCGCAACTGGCCCACCACCTGGGCCAGGCTCGGCGTGAGCACCAGCTCGGGGTGAAGTGCCGCCGAGACAGCCCCACAGCCCTCGTGACCCAGCACCACGATCAGCGGAACATCCAGATGGCCCACCGCATATTCCAGTGAGGCGATCGCAGCGGTGGTGCTCATCGTGCCGGCATTGCGGACCACGAACAGATCACCGAAACCGCCATCGAACAGCAGCTCCACCGGCACGCGTGAGTCGGCACAACCGAGCACGGCCGCCAAAGGATGCTGGCCTTCCACCACCGACTCCATGCGTTCACGGGTGCTGTGCGGATGCAGCGACTGTCCGGCCAGGAAGCGCTGATGGCCCAGCTGTAGCAAGCGCAGCACCGCCGCAGGACGCGCTTCTGGGGTGAGCGCTGCCACCAGATCGCTGCGATCAGGCACGTCGCTGGGATCACCCATGAAGGTTGCGCGACAGAGACATCGATGCGCCCCATCCTTCTGACAGCTGGTCGTGCTGCGCTGCTGTCCAGCCTGAACAGATTGGTGCCGCAAGCCATGACGATCGCCCTGATCCGCTTGCTCTGGTCGCCGCGTTCGCGCTCTTCCAGCACCCGATTGATGATCGGGATCATGCAACCCAGCGACTTGCCGGAGCCCGTGCCGGAGATCACCACCAGGCTGCTGCCGGCGGCCCACGACAACGCGGCTGTCGTCCGATCGGATCGTGCTGAAGCTGCGGCATGAAGGATTGGGAACCGCTGGCGCCCTGCATTGATTTTGGATCTGCATCGTTATGCTCCGGGCGCCTACTTGTTGGCTGGGCTGTAGGCCAACCGCTCGGCGGTGTGGGCCAGCACCGCCTGTTGGCGCCACCCCTGCGGCAACACCAGCCATAGCGGCACCCTGATCGGCTCAGGCAGGGGCAGCCGGGTGAGCGCTTGCCACCAATCAGCAGGCGCCACCTGGGGGAAGGGCATCGCCAGGCCGGCCTGCTGCAGGCGTGCCAGCCACTGGGCCGGCGTGTGGCAGGCGTTGCCGGCGGTCTTGAGCGAGAAGCCGCGCTGCAGCAACGCCTGCTGCAGACCTTCCGCCACTGCCCGATTCGGCACCAGCACCCCCGGCTGGTCGCCATTGGGATGGGGATGGGGATGGCGACCGGAGACCGCCAGATCGAGTGCAACCGCCCCCAGAGACACGAACTCCAGCTCACTGGCAAGCGGCGGAGCCTCCCCTTGAAACTCCAACCCCGACACCAGGGCGCCATCGAGCACCCCCTGGCGCACCAGCTCCAGCCAGCCGTCCAGCGGCCGGAACCGCGGCGGGGCCGGCAGCAGCCAGCTACAACCCGTCAGCAGCGGCTGCAGGAGCACATCTGTGCCAAAGCGGGCCACGCCGGCGGAGAGGCGATGGGCACGGCAGCCGAGCCGCAGCAGCCGCATCGCCTGGGAGGTTCCATAGCAACAGCCCACCTGACGGCGCCGATTCGGCACCAAGGCAAAGTCCGCGGCGAGGGCGCGGGTGCGACGGCTCACTGTGGGCTGACTGACAGAGGCCAATCGGCCGGCCTCAAGGGTGGTGCCACTGAGCTCCAGCAGATCCAGCAGACGGATGTCCTGCAGCAGGGCAGGCAGGCGGTAACGATGAGCCGGTCTGGGTATCGGTTGACTGGGGAGTTCCACCGGAATCTCTGGGGCACTGCTGGAAGCTTCTGTCCGGGAAGCTTGAAACCTGCTTAATCTCCTGCGAAAGAGCAGCAGAATCCAGATCAAACGAATCCCAAACTTGGTTTGTTCGTGCTTTTTCGCAGGAGCAGCTTGATCATGTGTTCCTTGCCGCCCGGGCTGCAGCGATGACTGCTCCCCTCCGCTGCCACCTGCTCATTGGCCCGCCCGCCAGTGGCAAGACCACCCTGGCCGGCGTGCTGGCCGAGCTCACCGGCGCCCAGCTGCTCTCCACCGACCGGCTCCGCCAGGAGCTGTTTGGTGATGCAAGGGTGCAAGGGCCCTGGGGCGACATCGAAGCCCTGCTGCACCAGCGCATCCGTGAGCTGGTGGCGGCAGGGGTGCCGGTGATTGTGGATGCCACCCACGCCCGCCGGCCCTGGCGCCTGGCGATCACTCAGGCCCTGGCCCTGCCCGTCCCAGTGGAATGGATCGGCTGGTGGCTCTACACCTCCCTGTCCACCTGCCTGCAGTGGAACCAGAACCGCACACGGCTGGTGCCTGGACCGGTGATCCGCGAGATGGCGGCGGCTCTGGCCGATCCGGTGTTCGGGCCATCGCGGGGGGAGGGCTTTGCGGCGGTAATCGCCGTGGTGCCTACCCACGTGCGCGAGCTGGAGCCGCTGCTGTGCGATGAGCTGGCCCGCCTCGATCACCGCATCCGTTCAGCCCGCAACCGTGAGAACCGCTTTGCGCTGCATGGCTACTCCCGGTTGCTCGACCTGGAGCGTCTGCTGCACCTGCTGCGGTTGCTGAGCACCTATCCCGAGCTCTCCACCGATGACCCCGCCACCCGCGCCGAGCTGGAGGCAATCGTCTCGCCCCTGCCGGAAGGCGACCTGGCGGATCAGGCGGCGGCCTACCTGCGCCGGTTGCATGGCGAGTGCTACGGCGATGCGACAGCGATTCGTGGGGATCTGGTCTGGCTTTCGGCCAATGGGTTCTGCACTGCCGAACCCTCGCTGGCGCCGATTCAGCCGCCAGCAGGGCCGCCCGAAGTTCGATCCGGCGTCTGGCCGGGCGGCGTGCATGGCGGCTACCCACCGCTGGGTGATAGCGCTGTCTTCCAGCGGGTGTTCACGCTGCTGCGGCACCTGCTGCAGCAACCCTTCGACCGGGCTGCAGGCACGCCCCTGCCGGAGCACCTGATTCAGCAGATCGAGGCCATCCCCGGCGCTTACCTCCCCGGCGAGGCGGCCACGCTGCGCAAGGACATTGAGAAGATCCTCAGCCCTTACGGCTTCCGCAGCCGCAACGACAACGTGCGCCATGGCTACGCTCTCGGCACGGCGCTGCTCTCGGCCCACCGGCTGCGCGAGATCCATGGGGTGGTGAGCCAGGCCGCTGGCCGACTGGCCGACCCCTCGGCCCAGGACCTGCTGGCTGAGCTGGAGCAACGGCTCGCCTGGGGAGGCATTGAGGTGGACGACTCACCCCCGGTACGGGCCTTTGCCAACCGCTCGATTGTGAGCAGCGCCCTGGTGCGGCCCGATTCCCTGGCGGCCGACCGCCAGGCTGAGGCCCTCGAAACCGCGATCGTGGAACGCCGCCGCATCGAGCTGGAGCGCTACGTCTCG
>CALFOF010000068.1 GCA_937919075.1 uncultured Cyanobium sp.
CTCTGGCTCGGTAATGGCGCCGTGGGCAGCCAGGTGAGCAAAAAGCTGGCGGATCCGGTCATCGTCTGAAAGTGCCATTAGCCAGGGCGGCATCTCACCTTCTGAAGCAGACGCAGCGGGGAGCGACGCATCGGTTCTCTCCTCAGCGGACTGAGGCGTATTGGCCATGGCGCTGACCAGGAAGCGAGCATCCGGGATGCAGGGCGCCACCTGATCGGTGGCACTGGGGTGGAACAACTCCACCCGCACCTTCTCCTGGCTGCTGCCGCTGAGGCGGAAGAACAACTCGAATGCTTCCCCCACCGGAGCCTGGATCAAGCTGCCGTTCAGCTGGGCAGCGCCCCGGGCCTGGGCCAGTTCCACCTGCAGAGAGGGGTCGTCCGGGCACTTCAGGGCCAGCTCAATGCGGTTGCGATTCCCGAAGTCCAGGCCGAGCTGCTCCACCTTCTTCACCTGGATCTCCAGGCAGTGGAGGCCAGCCACACCCTGTCGCCAGTGAGCCTCGATCCGGTAGTGCTGGGAAGATCCTCCAGGCTTCTCACGGTGCTGGAGGGTGAGCACCGGGATCAGCCGCTCCTGCAGGCTGTTGCCGCCATGCACGAAGCGCATGTCGTGCTTGCCGGTGTCGAACACCGCGGTGTCCTCCGGCATCATCAGTTGGCCCTCTACGCCCTGATAGCCGAGATCAGCCAGGGCTACGCGTACCTCGCCGTCGTGATTGGCGGCATGGGGACGGAAGACATGGCGCCGGGATGGCACGTTTCGGTTCCCGTGTCGGCGCACGGCCGGGCCTGCACCCTCATTGAGCAGGAAGCCGTGATCAGAGGTGATCACGAAATTGCGGATGCCAGCTGTACGCAGCCGTTGCCAAGCGGCCCTGAGGCTTTGCAGCACCCGATCAAAGACATCGAGGCCCACACCCTTCTCGCCAGCGGAATCGATCTCGCGGCTGTGCACCATCACCAGGCGTGCCTGCTCCACCTTCTTCTTGAGGGTGTCGGCCTTGAGGTTGGTGACCTCCTCAAGCGTCAGCTTGAGGCAGTTGCCGCCACCGGTACGCGCCTGCATTGCGCGCAGCCGCGTGTCGGGGTTGTTCACCAGAAACTCTCCGGCCCTGAAGCCCTGGATGGAGCCGCCATCGCTGGAGGGGAGGCTGGGGCTGAGTCGCCCCTGGGAGACCACTGGTGCGAGCACGTTCATCCCCACCTCCGTCACGGTGGGGAGTTCTGCCAGTCGGGCCTTGAGCTGCACGTTGGAGGCAGGTGTGTCCTCAAGCTGCCGGAATAGCTCAATCGCCATCTCATAGCGAAGGGCATCCACCAGAAAAATGGCGCAACGCTGCGAGTCGCGGATCAATGGCTCCACTTCGTCGTGGAAAAGCTGCCGCTGCTGCAGCGATGGATCCGGCAAGAAGCCGTGCTCCTTGCAGAGGGCGTTGAAGGCGATCGCCCAGCGGTCGGCCCAATGGCGCCAGAGCTGGCGCAGGCCGTCAAGCTCCACCAGCAACCGATCGAATGCTGGGATCTGGGGAGCGAGGGCGCTCAAGCGCCGTTGCTCCAGCAGTCGATGGGCCTGGTCAACAGCAGCTCCTCGGTCCACGTAAGCCGCCACTGCACTCTCGAGGGACGGGGTGTTGAGCTGCAGATCGCCGGCTTTGATGATCGCCACTCCGAGCCTGGCGGCGGCGGCGATCAACTGCCAGGTCTCGTGGCGGGCTGGATTCTGTTGCAGCCAGAAGGAATCGCTCTGCTGCTTGCCATCGCTGCTCAAGCGCTGGGCCGCCCATTGGGCAGCGCTGCTGAACTCCCTGCCATGGAGAGCGTCGAGAGCGGCATCAAGAACCGTGCTCTCCTCAAAGCGGAAGGTGTCAATCCGGCCCAGGTCCTCTGCCCTGGCCATTTGCCGTTCTTCTGTAAGTAGCAGCTCGGTTTCATCAGCGGTGCGCTGATAGAAGGCGGTGTGGCGCAGGCGCAGGTGACTTGCCAGCTCGCGGCAGCTGGTGACCAGTCGGGCGGGAATCGCCTTGGCGACCTCGGTTGCAGCGCCTTGCGGGGCTCGCTTGAGGTCGTGGACGTATTCGACCACCAGCGCCCAACTAGCAACGATGAACGCCAGGTCATCGAGCTGTTGCTTACTGGCCGGCCGGCCCGACTCCCAAAGAGCTGGCTCAAAGTCAACCTGCGTGAGCGCCGACATCACGGCGTTGCTGATCGCTGAACCGAGATCATCAGTGGCGTCGACCTCGGGGATAGGCGCACTCGCAGGGCGTTGCCAGTTCCGCGGCAGGGCCAAGGAGGCCTCCATGGCGCGCAGGAACTGATCGCGGGCATCGGCTGAATTGATCTGCCGGCAAAGAGAGCCGCCGCTGAGTAGCTGCTCAACAACCTCCACCACGGGGCTGGAGCGAATCTGCTCATAGAGGCCGCCGCCATCCGCCTGGAGCTGGGCCTCCAGCCAGCCATCGGCCATGGCCAAGGTCTCAGGCTCGGAGGCCAGAAACTCGTCAATCTTCTCGGGGGGCACATGCCCGGCAGCTGCCTCGCGGATCAGGGTGTCGAGCGCTTTGCGGTAGCGGACGCCGCTGCGATAGAGCCCCAGTAGCGGGGTGTCCTTCACCGTGTCTTCCGTGAAGCCAGGCAGGTGAATTAGGAGCCGCGGTGGGTCAGAACCGGCTGCCACGGCATCCAGTTCCAGCATCAGGGCCAGGTGACTGCCGCGGAAGCCTTGCACCGCATAGGGGAGTTCACCGTCAGTGCGCTGGGCCTGGAGCTCAGCCACCAGCTGGCTGTAATGGCCGTCGCGATCCAGCCAGA
>CALFOF010000069.1 GCA_937919075.1 uncultured Cyanobium sp.
ACAGCGCCTTCGCCGACCTGCGCTTCGACCGGGCGCTGCTGCTGATCGCCGTGACCGCCGGGCTCAATCTGTGCGTCGATGCCGCCTCGCGCTGGATCCGCGCGCGCCTGCGGCTGCAATCGATCAGCTGGGCGCTGATCGCCGGGGGCGCGGCGGCGGCGCTCGGCCTCGGCGCCGGCCTGGAGCCGGCCCTACGGGCGGGGGGCTGCGGCTTCTTCTATGGCCTGCTGGCCTTTCACCTGCAGCGCGTCGACCCGGATGACGGGCACCTGCAGGCCGGGCTGGTGGGGGCGGTGTGCGGCCTCCTCAGCCTCGGCGCCGCCTTGGATCTGCCCGCGTTCGCGCCGCTGCTGTGGGGCCACGGCCTGGCGCCGGGCCTGTCGTCGTTGATGATGGCGCTGATCCGCACCTGGCTGCCGCTCTGGCTGCCTGTCGCGGGCGCTGCCCTGCTGCTGCAAGGCGCCCAGCGTCTGCTGCCCGCACTCCGGCCTTGATCAGGTCCTGACCCCCCGGCCATGAGCCTGCTGCACGCCACCTGGCTGACTTCCGGTATCGCCGCAGGGGCGACGGTGGGCAGCTTCGACCGGCCCGGTCTGCTGATCTGGGCTGATACCTGGCGGGTGGCGGCGCCGGTGACCCCAACGCGCACATCGCCGCCCCATCCGCTCAGCCTCGACCAGGACGACCTGGGCGCCTGGCTGGAGGAGCACGAGCTGTGGTCGGAGGCCTTCCGGCCCGCCGTCGCCACCCTCACCCTGCCGAGCCGCAGCCAGAGCGCCCGCGGCAGCAAGAGCAGCGCCAGCGGCCCCTGGAGCGGCCTGCCCCTGCAGGCCGGTGAGCCGATCCCGAAAGCCCTGAGCTGGTGGCCGTGGCAGGTGGAGGGCCTCTGGCTCAAGCCCGCCGCTGCCGCCGATTGGTTGGGGCAGTTACCCCTTTCCGGCCATCACCCCGATCTGGCCGACGAACTGCGCTGGTGGAGCCATCTGCAGCGCTGGGCGCTGAGCCTGATCGCCCGCGGCCGCTGGCTGCCCCAGGTGGAGCCTGTCGATGGCGCCACGGGCGGCAGGGCCCGCTGGGTGCCGCTGCTGAACCGGGAGGAGGACCGCCGCCGGCTGGAGGATCTGGCCGCCCAGCTGCCCCAGGTGGCGGTGGCGGCCCTGGCTCCCTCTGGCAACGGCCCTGGCGGTGGCGGAGGTGCTGGCGGTGGCCTTGGCACTGGCGGTGGCCTTGGCACTGGCCTGGGCCTCAGCAGTGGCGCCGCGCCGCTGGCCTGCTGGCGGCCTGGATCGGGCCGCTTGCGGGTGGTGGCGATCCTCGCCGACCTGCTCGACGGCCAGCTGCGCGAGAGCTTCATCCCCGCCAGCGAAGGGCTCGATCCGCTGCTGGCGGCCTGGCAGCAGGCGCTGGGTCCGGGCGATGGACGGCTCGATCTATCGGCGGAGGACGCGGAACGGCTGGCCACCGCCACCCACCACTGGCGTGAGGCGGTGGCCGGCCGCGTGGCGCCGGCCCACACCTGCCTGGAGCTGGAGATCCCAGCGGAAGGCGACGACCTCTGGCCGCTGCGCTTCAGCCTGCAGGGGGAAGCCGATCCGAGCCTGAAGCTGGCGGCAACGGCCGTGTGGGCCGCCGGAGCCGGCACCGTGCAGCTGGGCGAGATCGCCGTGCAGCAACCCGGCGAGCTGCTGCTGGAGGGCATGGGCCGGGCGCTGCAGGTGTTCGAGCCGATCGAGCGCGGCCTCGACACCGCCACGCCGGAGCAGATGGCGTTGACCCCCGCCGAAGCGTTCGTGCTGGTGCGCACCGCCGCCGCCCGCCTGCGCGACGTGGGTGTGGGCGTGGTGCTGCCGCCGAGCCTGAGCGGCGGCCTGGCCAGCCGCCTGGGGTTGTCGATCGAAGCGGAACTGCTGCCCAGCTCGCGCGGTTTCAGCCTGGGCGAGTCGCTGGACTGGCGCTGGGAGCTGATGATCGGCGGTGTCACCTTGAGCCTGCGCGATCTGGAGCGCCTGGCGAACAAGCGCAGCCCGCTGGTGCAGCACAAGGGGGCCTGGATCGAGTTGCGGCCCGGCGATCTGCGCAACGCCGAGAAGTTCTGCGCGCTCAATCCGCCGCTCAACCTCGACGACGCCCTGCGGGTGACGGGCAACGAAGGCGAAACGCTGCAGCGGCTGCCGGTGCACCGCTTCACGGCGGGGGTACGGCTGCAGGCGGTGCTGGAGCAATACCACCAGCAGAAAGCGCCCGATCCGCTGCCGGCCCCGGAAGGGTTTGCCGGCCAGCTGCGCCCATACCAGGAGCGAGGGTTGGGCTGGCTGGCCTTCCTGCACCGCTTCGATCAGGGCGCCTGCCTGGCCGACGACATGGGCCTGGGCAAGACGATCCAGCTGCTGGCCTTCCTGCAGCACCTCAAGGCGGAGCAGGAGCTGAAGCGGCCGGTGCTGCTGGTGGCGCCCACCTCCGTGCTCACCAACTGGAAGCGGGAGGCGGCGGCTTTCACCCCCGAGCTGGAGGTGCGCGAGCATTACGGGCCGCGCCGCCCCGCCACCGACGCCGCCCTGAAGAAGGCACTCAAAGGGGTGGACCTGCTGCTCACCAGCTACGGCCTGCTGCAACGCGACAACGAACTGCTGGCGGCGATCGACTGGCAGGGAATGGTGATCGATGAAGCGCAGGCGATCAAGAACCCCAGCTCGAAGCAGAGCCAGTCGGCGCGGGACCTGGCGCGGGCGGGCAAGCAGAGCCGTGAGGGCCGTTTTCGGATCGCGCTCACCGGCACTCCGGTGGAAAACCGGGTGAGTGAGCTGTGGGCGCTGATGGATTTCCTCAACCCGCGGGTGCTGGGTGAGGAGGAATTCTTCCGCCAGCGCTACCGGCTGCCGATCGAGCGCTATGGCGACACCGCCTCGCTGCGCGACCTCAAGGCGCGCGTGGGGCCGTTCATCCTGCGGCGCCTCAAGACCGATAAATCGATCATCTCCGACCTGCCCGAGAAGGTGGAGCTGAACGAATGGGTGGGGCTCTCGCCCGAGCAGGTGACGCTCTATCGCAAGACGGTGGACGACAGCCTCGACACGATCGCCCGCGCGCCGCTGGGCCAGAAGCACGGCCAGGTGCTGGCGCTGCTCACCAAGCTCAAGCAGATCTGCAACCACCCGGCACTGGCCTTGAAGGAAACAGGTGTGGGCAATGGCTTCGCCAGCCGTTCCGCCAAGG
>CALFOF010000070.1 GCA_937919075.1 uncultured Cyanobium sp.
GCCCCGCCTCAGAGGTTAACGATGGGGGCTGTCCAGAAAAACCAGTCCAGCTCACGCGTCCACGGGCCGCCTTCTCTGGGCCGATGTGTTCTGTGAACCGGGTGAAAGCCGCGAGACCTATGTGGCCCGTTACGTGCAGCGCATCTCGGAGGCTGGCAGGCGCTCGCTGCCGAAGAACGGCAGCGGGTGATTGACCACCTCAGCCGCTTCGACCACCCCGCCGATGCGGCCACGATTCAGCACAAGGCAGAAGCGTGCGGCTGGCGATGGCAGTGGATCTGGCGTGGCAGCCACCGCGCCGAAGCGCTGGCTCTGCTCACCCCCTGCTGAACAGCCGCCGGCATTCAGCCGTGCTCCTTCAAAAACTCCACGCTGCTCTGCAGTTCATCGGCGAAGCGATCGATTTCTTCGACGGTGGTGGTGAAGGCCAGGCTGGCGCGCGCCGTGGCCGAGAGGCCGTAGTGGCGATGCAGCGGCTGGGTGCAGTGGTGGCCGCTGCGAATGCAGATGCCACTGGCATCGAGCAAGGCCGAGAGGTCGTTGGCATGCAGGCCTTCCACCGTGAAGGCGGCCAAGGCGCCGCGGTCGGGTTGCTGCTCAGGCGTGGGGCCGAGGACCTTGAGCCCCTCGATCGCCTGCAAGCGCTGGAACAGATGACGGGTGAGCACCTGCTCCCAGGCGTGGATGCGCTCCAGGCCGATGGCATTGAGGTAATCGAGCGCGGCACCCATGCCCACCGCCTCACCAATCGCCGGTGTGCCGGCTTCAAACTTGTGGGGCAACTCAGCCCAGGTGCTCACGTCAAGGCCGACGTCCTGGATCATCTC
Source organism: uncultured Cyanobium sp. (assembly GCA_937919075.1). Classification (GTDB taxonomy): domain Bacteria; phylum Cyanobacteriota; class Cyanobacteriia; order PCC-6307; family Cyanobiaceae; genus MW101C3. Next base: position 828 of record CALFOF010000070.1, read on the forward strand.
GCCGCCCCCCAAAAATGGCGGCATCGCCTCCAGCAGTGCCTCGCGGGCCCAGAGGAAGCCCATGCCGGTGGGGCCACACAACTTGTGGGAGGAGCCCACCAGGAAATCAGCCCCCAGCGCGGCCACGTTCACCGGCAGGTGCGGCAGGCTCTGGCAGGCGTCCACCAGCAGCAGCGCACCGGCCTGATGCGTGAGCTGGGCAATCGCCGCGATCGGGTTGAGGCAACCGAGCGTGTTGCTGATCTGCACCACGCTCACCAGCCGCGTGCGCTCATTGAGCAGACGGCTGAAATCCTCCATGTCGAGCTCACCGGTGTCGGTGAGGCCAGCGTGGCGCAGCACGGCGCCGGTGCGGGCCGCCAGCAGCTGCCAAGGCACCAGGTTGCTGTGGTGCTCCATCACCGTGAGCAGAATCTCGTCGCCCGGCCGCAGGAACGCATCCCCCCAGCTGCGGGCCACCAGGTTGATCGCCTCGCTGGCATTGCGGGTGAACACGATCTCCCGGGGGGTGGCCGCGCCGATGAAGCGGGCGGTCTTGTCGCGGGCGCCTTCAAATGCGTCGGTGGCACGGGCGCTCAGCTGATGGGCGCCGCGGTGCACGTTGGCGTTGTCGTGGGAGTAATAGCCCTGCAATGCCTCCAGCACCTGCCGCGGCTTTTGGCTGGTGGCGGCGTAATCGAGGTAGATCAGCGGCTGCCCCAGGCAGGCCTGCTGGGCCAGCAGCGGAAAGTCGGGCCGGGTAAGCGCGGCCAGGTTCTCGCCCGGGCCCCCGCCAGCCACCGCAGCGGCACCACCAGAAGGCTCATTGCCTGCAGCACCATTGAGACCGGTGCCTGCAGCACTATTGAGACCTGTGCCTTGAGCACCGTTGGCCTCAGGGGTGGCGGTGATCAGCGAGGAAACGGTGACGGGCATCGGGGTCAGGCCTCCGCGAGCAGACGCTTGAGGGGCTCCCACCCTGCCGCCGCCGCCGGCAGATCGCGCAGCACCTCCTGACAGAAGCCCCGCTTGAGCAGCCCCGCTGCGACGGCGGCACTGATGCCGCGGCTCTGCAGATAAAAGAGTTCGTTCTGCTGCAAGCGGGTCACGGTGGCGCCGTGGGCGCAGCGCACGTCGTCGGCCACGATCTCGAGCTCGGGTTTGGTGTCGATGCGGGCCTGGTTGGAGAGCAGCAGGTTGCGGCTCAGCTGGGCGGCATTGGTGCGCTGGGCCAGCCGCGGCACCTTGACCGCGCCATTGAACACGCTGCGGCCATGGCCATCGGCGATCGCCTTGTGGAGTTGCTCCAACTGCCCATCGGGCCCTTCGAACACCACGCGGCTGTGGGTGTCCACCAGCTGGTGCTCCTCAGCCAGTTGCAGGGCCTTGAGGCTGGTGTGGGCACCGCCTTCGGCCTGGCTCACCCGCGGCTCAAAGCGCGATAGTGCCCAGCCGCGGCTGGCCCACACCGATTCCAGACGGCTCTCCAGCTCCTGCTCCACCGCCAGGTGGCCCAGGAAACAGGCCTCACCCGCACCGAAGGCCAGCAGGCCGTGGCGCAACGTGGAGCCGCGCCCCAACCGGGCCTCGCACACCAGGCTGCTCAGGCACGGGCCATGGCCGAGCTGCACCTGCAACACATTCAGGCTCGCTTTTTCCTCGAGCAGCAGCAGCACCCGCACCGGGGTGAGGCGCTGCCCGATCCGGGCGGCGCCAGCCTCAGCCTCAGCTGCGCCGGAAACGTCCGCGCCCGCCACGCTCACCAGCTCCAGGGTGGGAGCCACAGCGCCACTGACGCGCAGCGCCAGGCAACGGCTGGCGGTGGCCTGGTTCAGTTCCACCGGCCAGTGGGCCTGGCAGCCGGTGGCCGCCAGGGTGTGGCCCAGGGCAAGCGGCCATTCGCCTTCGCCCAGCAGCGACAGCCCAGCGGGCAAGCTCTGGCCCGCCAGAGGATCGCTGCGGCCATCCAGCAGCAGCCGCACTGTGTCCGGCGCCGGGGGGGGCAAGGCGCTGGCGCCGGCAGAGCTGAACGGGCTGCAGGCAGTGTGGGTGGCGCCATCGAACATGGCCAGCAGGGGGGCCAGGTCGGTGAAGCGCCAATCTTCGTCGCGGCGGGAAGGCAGTGGCTGACGCGCCAGGGCCTCACGCCCCCGCCACTGCACCGCTTCCAGCTCGCCGGCAGGCGCCTGCAGCCCGTCAAGGAAGCGTTGGGTCCAGGGGGCGGTGGCCATGCCCTTGGCAAGGGCTGTGGCGTCGGTGTCGGAAAGGGACGCCATCATCCGGCCACCTCTGCAACGCTGCGCGACTCGGACGCCAGTTCAGCGTCGACCCAGTCGTAACCGCGCTCTTCAAGTTCGAACGCCAACTCTTTACCGCCGGTGCGCAGGATCCGCCCGCCCGCCATCACGTGGACATAATCGGGGATGATCACATCCAGCAGGCGCTGGTAATGGGTGATTAGCAGTGTGGCGTTCTCCGGGGTGGAGAGCTGATTCACGCCGGCGGCAACAATGCGCAGGGCGTCGATGTCGAGGCCGGAATCGGTTTCATCAAGGATCGCCACCGCCGGCTCCAGCAGCGCCATCTGCAGGATTTCATTGCGCTTCTTCTCACCGCCGGAGAAACCTTCGTTCACGCTGCGCTCCAGGAAGGCAGGATCCATCTTCACCACCTCCAGCCGCTCGCGCACCACATCTTCAAAAGCGAAGGTGTCGAGTTCTTCCTTGCCCAGCTCACTGCGGCGGGCGTTGGTGGACACACGCAGGAACTCAAGATTGCTGACGCCGGGGATCTCCACGGGATACTGAAAACCGAGGAACAGACCGATGCGCGAGCGCTGTTCCGGCTCCAGATCGAGCAGATCAGCGCCCAGGTACCGCACGCTGCCACCGGTAACGGTGTAGGCAGGGTGGCCGGCCAACACTTTGGACAGGGTGCTCTTGCCGCTGCCGTTGCGGCCCATCACCGCATGGATCTCGCCGGCGCGCACCGTGAGGTTCACGCCCTTGAGGATCGGCTGATCCTCCACGCGCGCGTGGAGATCAACGATTTCAAGCAGGAGATCGGCGTCGGGGCGAATCACGGGCAGGCGGGAAGGGGGGGAACGGGGTGGGGATGGGAAAGGGGGCCGCTGGGGAAGCGGTGCAACGCGCAGGCAGCGCCGCTCAGCCCACTGAGCCTTCGAGCTTGAGAGCCAGGAGTTTGTCGGCTTCGGCGGCGAATTCCATCGGCAGCTGATTGAACACATCGCGGCAGAAGCCACTCACCATCATCGACACCGCCGCTTCAAAACCGATGCCACGGCTCTGCAGATAGAACAGCTGATCGGCGGAGATGCGGCAGGTGCTCGCCTCGTGCTCGATCGCGGCATCGGGCTGCTGGGAGCGGATGTAGGGGTAAGTGTTGGCGGCGGCCTGATCGCCGATCAGCATCGAATCGCACTGGCTGTAGTTCTTCGCGCCCACGGCCTTGGGGCCGATCTGCACCAGCCCCCGGTAGCTGTTCGACGACTGGCCAGCGCTGATGCCCTTGCTCACGATCGTGGAGCGGCTGCGAGGACCCAGGTGGATCATCTTGGTGCCGGTGTCGGCCTGCTGGCGGTTGTTGGTGAGGGCCACGGAGTAGAACTCGCCCACCGAATCAGCCCCTTGCAGCACGCAGCTGGGGTACTTCCAGGTGATCGCCGAGCCAGTTTCCACCTGGGTCCAGCTGATGTGGCTGCGATCGCCGCGGCACTGCCCCCGCTTGGTGACGAAGTTGTAGATGCCGCCCTTGCCTTTCTCATCACCGGCATACCAGTTCTGAACGGTGGAATACTTGATCGAGGCATCATCGAGAGCTACGAGCTCCACCACAGCGGCATGCAGCTGGTTCGTGTCGAACATCGGGGCGGTGCAGCCCTCCAGATAGCTCACCGAGGCCCCTTCCTCCGCCACGATCAAGGTGCGCTCAAATTGGCCAGTGTCGCCGGAGTTGATGCGGAAATAGGTGGAGAGCTCCATCGGGCACGCCACGCCCTTCGGAATGAACACAAACGAACCGTCGCTGAACACCGCCGAATTGAGCGCAGCAAAGAAGTTGTCGTTGCTGGGCACCACCGTGCCGAGGTAGCGCGCAATCAGTTCAGGATGGTCTTTCACTGCCTCACTGATCGAGCAGAAGATCACGCCGTGCTCGGCCAGCTTCTCCCGATAGGTGGTGGCGATCGACACACTGTCGAACACCGCATCCACGGCCACATTGCTGAGCCGCTTCTGCTCGCTCAGTGGGATCCCGAGTTTGTCGAAGGTTTCCAGCAGCTTGGGATCCACCTCATCGAGGCTGGCTTTCTTTTCCTGCTGCTTGGGCGCCGCGTAGTAAATCAGCTCCTGGTAATCGATCGGGGCATGACCCAGCGCAGCCCAGTCAGGTTCGGTCATGCGCAGCCACTGCCGGTAGGCCCGCAGGCGGAAATCGAGCAGGAAGGCGGGCTCGTTCTTCTTGGCTGAGATCAGCCGCACCACGTCCTCGCTGAGGCCCTTGGCGATCTTTTCGGTTTCGATGTCGGTGACGAAGCCGTACTTGTACGGCTGGCTGACCAGATCACCGACGGTGGGCGCTGTGGACATGACGAGGGCCTCCTCAGCCGGCTGTATGGGAAAGAATCTCTTCGGTGCTGATCGTCTGCTCGTCGCCGCGGAAGGGGTTGTCTTCGGTGAGGAAGAGCATGCAGTGGCATTCCTTGCGTTCCCGCATCGGCACGCACGGGCAGTTCCAGAACGCCTGCGACACTTCCGCCTGCTTGTCTTCGTAATGGCGGCAGGGGCAGAGCGCACCGCCCAGTTGATCTTTGTGGCGGGCGAGGCCTTCAAGCACCACGGCGGTGACGCCGGGATCGCTGCAGAAGTAAGTGCCGGTGCGCTGGGCGTAGGTTTCGGCAAACTTCCGGATCATTTCCAGGCTTTCGCTGGTGGGGGCGGAAACGGATTCGGGCATGGGCTCGGCGGGAAAGCGGGCGGAAGGCTGGGGGCAGGCCTGAAGCGGAGATCGCGGCAAGGGGTTCGCGTGACTAACCCTCTACCCCAGAAGGAGAAGAGGCCCGCTCGCCAGAGGCGATCTGCTGGCGGGAGGGAGCTGCGCGAATTACGAAACCAGAACGTTTCGTTAATGACCTGAGCCTAGGACAGCGAGACCGCCGGCTGGTGATCCACAGCCATCAAGGGTGATCTCCCCCCAGTGGCCATCTGAGCGTGGCAAGGTATGCGGAAGGTTGCGTCTCGCCAGACCGGCCTGCTTTTCCATGCCTTCCACCACCCAGGCCCCCACCCGCGAGGCGGTGCTCACCCTGCTGATGCGTCTCGGTGAGGCCACAGCGGCCCAGCTCGCCGACGCGCTCTCAGTATCGGTCCAAGCGATGCGACGCCACCTGCGCAGCCTTGAAGATGAAGGAGTTCTGGAAGCCAGCCCCACTCCTGAAGGGCCGGGTCGCCCCAGCAACCACTGGCGCCTCACCCGCCAGGGCCACGACAGCTTTCCAGACAGCGGCGAGACCTTCGCCATCGGCCTGTTGCAATCGATGGCGGCGAGCATGCCCCGCGATGCCATCCAGAGCCTGCTGCGCCAACAGGCGATCGCCAAGGCCAGCGCCGATCGCCGCCTGATCGGCGAGGGCAGCCTCTGCGAGCGGGTGCAGCGCCTGGTGGAACTGCGGCGCCGCGAGGGCTATATGAGTGAATGCCGCCGCGATGGCGACGGGCCCTCCTGGTGCATGAGCGAATTCCACTGTTCCGTCTCCCGCATCGCCGACCAGTTCCCGCTGATCTGCGACCAGGAGCTCCAGCAGATCCGCCACACCTTTCCCGATTGCACTGTGGAGCGCGTCCACTGGCGGCTGGAAGGCGGCCATTCCTGCGGCTTCCAGCTCACCCCACGCCCGCCGGCCGGCCCCACCGGCATGGGCGACACCCCCGGTGATGGCTGAGGCAGGCCCGCTCAGCCACGACGACCTGGCCCTGCTCGAAGCCACCCTGCTTCCTGCGCTTGAACGCCACCACCTGCGGCTGCTGGCCCACAGCCTGCGCAGCCTCCAGGAGATCGTCGGCCGCCGCGATGGCGCCCTGCCCAGCCAGCAGGAACGGGAGCACTGGGTGGACCAGCATCCAGTGGTGGCAGGGGATCCCGGCTTTCGTCAGGCGTTCCTGATCGAGCTCGATCGGGCCGCCTGCCAGCTCGACGCCCTCGCCACGGCCTTGGGCCGGTCGCCCCTGGCGCTGCAACTGGGCGATCTGATCACCTGGGTCGAG
>CALFOF010000071.1 GCA_937919075.1 uncultured Cyanobium sp.
ATCGCCGCCGCCGTGGGGAAGGTGGATCTCAACAACTCTCCGGTTCGCAGCTTCCAGCAATTCCCGGGGATGTACCCCACGCTGGCGGGCAAGATTGTGCTTGGCGGGCCCTACGACACCATCGACGACGTGCTCAGCCTTGACCTCACGGAGCGCCAGAAGGAGCTGTTTGAGAAGTACCGCGATAACTTCACGATCACGCCTCCTTCCATCGCGCTCAACGAAGGCTTTGATCGCATCAACAATGGTGTCTACCGCTGATTCAGCTCCTTTCTGATTCCTATCTGGCCGCCGGGGTTCATCCGGCGGCTTTTTTGTCGTTCCGTTGACCGCACCGACCCCCAGGCCGTTGTCCCACCAGCCGCCGCTGGCGGCCACTTGGGATGTAGTGGTGGTGGGCGGGGGTGCGGCCGGCCTGATGGCCTGCCTGGAGCTGCCGAGCGAACTGAGGGTGTTGCTGCTCAGCAAGGAGCGGGGCCCGCGCTCAGCCAGCCGCTGGGCCCAGGGGGGCATCGCCGCCGTGACCCGCCCCGAGGACAGCTTCGCCAGCCATCGGGAGGACACGCTGAAGGCCGGGGCAGGGCTCTGCGATCCCGCAGCGGTGGAGTTGCTCGTTCATGAAGCCCCGCACTGCGTGGAACGATTGCTCCAACTGGGGATGGACTTCGACCGGGATGGCGCCGGCCTCAGCACCACTTTGGAAGCGGCCCACAGCCATCGCCGCGTGCTGCACGCTCAGGACCGCACCGGCGGAGCCCTGGTGGATGCACTGGAGCGGGCGGTCGATCGGCGCGTCCTAGTGGTGCGCTGCCAGGGGGTGATGGCGCTGCAACTCTGGATCGATGCCGGCCGTTGCCAGGGGCTGCAGGTGCTGGAAGGCAACCACGTGCGCTGGCTGCACGCCGGGGCCGTGGTGCTGGCCAGTGGCGGCGGCGGCCATCTGTTCGAGAAAACCACCAATCCCTCGCAAGCCACCGGCGATGGCGTGGGCATGGCCTGGAGGGCAGGCGCGCAGGTGCGGGACCTGGAATTCGTGCAGTTCCACCCCACGGCGCTGATGCTGCCTGGCGCTCCTCATTTCCTGATCTCGGAAGCCGTGCGGGGCGAAGGTGCCAAGCTGCTCGACCGGCAGGGCCGCAGCCCGGTGCGCGCTCTGGCGGGCGGGGATCTCGCGCCTCGCGACCAGGTGAGCCGGGCGCTGGTGCGCACGATGCACGAGCAGGGCGTGGATCACCTCTGGCTCGATCTGCGCCCCATCGGCAGCGCACGAATGGAGAAACAGTTCCCCACGATCCTGGGCCGCTGCCGTCAGCTGGGGCTCGAACCGGCCGATGCACCGATCCCGATCGCTCCGGCAGCCCACTACTGGATGGGAGGGGTCAGCACCGATCTCAACGCCGCCACCAGCATTCCTGGCCTGTATGCCGTGGGGGAAGTGGCCTGCACAGGGGTGCACGGCGCCAACCGACTCGCCAGCAATTCGCTGATGGAATGTCTTGTGTTCGCGCGCCAGTTGAGCCGGATCCAGCTCAACGCCACCTCAACGGCACCGCGGCCTGGTGCTGCGGAGTGCAGTGCCACGGGGGGGCTGTCGTTTTTGAGCTCCCTCGGAAGCTCCAAGGGCAACGGGGCCGGATGCAGCGCCGTGAGCCCCGGTCTCGGCAGCGTGGTGAGCCCTGAAGCGATTGCCGCCCGGGTGGCGTCGCTGCGGCGCACCTGCTGGCGGGTGGCCGGTGTTGAACGACAGGGAACGAGCCTGCGCCATGGCCTGGCCACGATCCAGCGGCAACGCAGCACGCTCGAGAGCCTGCCTCTGCTCGCCGAAGTGGCGCGGCTGGCGACCATGGATCAGCTGGAGATCCCCGCGGATCAGCTGAAGCTGATTCGGCCGCTGCAGGATCTCATGCGGCAACAGGAACTGGGCGAACTGTTGATGGAAGCCGCCCTGTTTCGCACCGAAAGCAGAGGGGGGCACTTCCGCACCGATTGCCCAAGCGCGCAACCGTTCTGGCAACGCCACACCGTGCAGACGCTTGGGCAGGGCATCGGCACGGCACCACTGGCGGACGCGCTTAGCGACTAGCGATTCACGCCCTGGAAGCGGCGCTCAGAAGTTATCGGGTCCGGTGTAACCGGAGAGCTTGGCAAGGCCGGCAAGCGGCTTCACGCCAGAGGTGATCTCGCCACGAATTTCCCAGGAGGGGAAGCCCTGCACGTTCTTCTCCCTGCAGAGCGCGGTCTGGCTGTTAGAACCATCAGGCGCACACTCAATGATGGTGAGCGTGTTGGCCGCCTCCTTGCCGAAGAGCTCTTTCTGCTCATGGCAGTGGGGGCACCAGTAGGCCGAATACATCACGGCGCCCTCCGCTTTCAGGTGATTGGCAAGGGAAATGGTGGCTTCCGTGCTGGGCCGCACCACTTCAGGAGAGAGGCCCTGGGTGCTGAGGGCGGCCGGCCGGTCGACGGAGGCAGCCCAGCCGAGCCCAACGAGACCCACCACCAACAGCACGAGCACGCCGCGGAACAGGAGCTGACCGGGATCCTCCCAATCGCCACCGATCAGGCTGAGCACCAGCACCGAAACGCTGAGCAGGGCTGACAGCACGCAGAAGAAACAGAATGCCTGGATCTTGAAAATCAGCAGGCCCATCAGCACCAGGCTGAACACGGACATGGCACCGCTCAGCAGGAACAGGCCCCACCAACTGCGGCGCAGCAGGTCGCCGCCCCGTTCGCCGCGCACCACCAGCGGCATCACTGCCAGCAGCAGCAAGGCCGCATAAGCCAGAAAACCGAACAGCGACAGGGGTTGGCCGAACAGGCTGCCCCAGACGCTGCTGAGCACCTTGTCGCAGCCATCCCCACCACCGGGGCAACTGAGCGGGCCAATCAGTCCCCAGCGCTTGAGGGTGATGGCACCGGTATCGATCACACCGACCGTGGCCAGCACGGCAATGGCGACCCGTAGCCAGCGGTTGCCGGTGTCACCACGGCGACGGCTGCCGAGTCGGCTGCTGAGACGGGAGGGGGCCAAAAAACTGACGCTCGCTGCAGCGATTGTGGCAGCTTCCGTTTCAGAGCGTCCAGCGGCAGGCCGGACGTCACCACCCGCCCACCGAGGCGCGCTGTGTGTGCCAGACACCTGCTCTTCTCCCATAGGGTGATCCATTGGCCCTTCGACGGCCCCGGTCTTCCCTCCTCCATGCGCCACGCCACCGCCAGGGCCGGCATCGATTCCTCGGTGGTCGGTTCCTCCGCCCTTCCCTCGCCCCGGAGTCGCCCGCCGGAGCTCCAGCGGCAGCCAGCCGCCCGCCCACCGTGGCGTTTGCGCATCTGGGCTGCGAAAAGAACCGGGTGGACACTGAACACATGCTCGGTCTGCTGGCAGAAGCCGGCTACGGCGTCAGCGCCGATGAGAGCGAGGCGTCGGTGGTGGTGGTGAACACCTGCAGCTTCATCCAGGACGCCCGTGAAGAATCGGTGCGCACGCTGGTGGAGCTGGCCGAACAGGGCAAGGAGCTGATCATCGCGGGCTGCCTGGCCCAGCACTTCCAGGAGGAACTGCTGGATGCCCTGCCGGAAGCCAGGGCGATCGTGGGCACCGGCGACTATCAGCACATCGTGGAGGTGCTGAGGCGGGTGGAGGCAGGTGAGCGGGTGAACCGGGTGAGCGCCACCCCCACCTACGTGGCCGATGAGCACCTGCCCCGCTACCGCACCACATCGGAAGCGGTGGCCTACCTGAAGGTGGCCGAAGGCTGCGACTACCGCTGCGCCTTCTGCATCATTCCCAAGCTGCGCGGCGATCAGCGCTCCCGCACGATCGAGTCGATCGTGGCCGAAGCACGGCAACTGGCGGCTCAGGGGGTGAAGGAGCTGATCCTGATCAGCCAGATCACCACCAATTACGGCCTCGACCTCTACGGGCGTCCGCAGCTGGCGGAGCTGCTGCGCGCGCTCGGCGAGGTGGAGATTCCCTGGATCCGCGTGCACTACGCCTATCCCACCGGCCTGACGCCGCCGGTGCTCGCCGCCTACCGGGAGGTGGCCAACGTGCTGCCCTACCTGGATCTGCCCCTGCAGCACAGCCACCCCGACGTGCTGAGGGCCATGAACCGCCCCTGGCAAGCAAATGTGAACGGCGACCTGCTGGATCGCATCCGCGAGCTGTTGCCAGAGGCGGTGCTGCGCACCACCTTCATTGTGGGCTTTCCAGGCGAAACCGAGGAGCACTTCGAGCACCTGCTCAACTTCGTGACCACGCAGCGCTTCGACCACGTGGGTGTGTTCACCTTTTCGCCAGAGGAGGGAACGGCGGCAGTCGATTTGCCCGATGCCGTGCCCGCCGCCGTGGCCCAGCAGCGCCGCAACCGGCTGATGGAAGTGCAGCAACCGATCGCCGCTGAACGCAACGGTGCCTGGGTGGGCCGGATCGTCGATGTGCTGATCGAACAAGAGAACCCTGCCAGCGGCGAACTGATCGGCCGCTGCGCCCGCTTCGCGCCCGATG
>CALFOF010000072.1 GCA_937919075.1 uncultured Cyanobium sp.
ATGCTCCAGGAAGGGGATCAAGGAGGTGGCCACCGAGATCACCTGCACCGGCGACAGCTGGACGTAGTCCACCTGGGCGGGGGGAACAGTCTCGAAGTCCTGGCGGTAGCGGACCGGAATCAGCTCGGCCTGGATGCGGCCCTCGGCATCGGTGGCCACGTCGCCTGGAGCCACGCGGCACTCGTCTTCGAGGTCGGCGGAGAGATAGATCGGGTCGCCCTGCTTGAGGACGATGCCGTCTTGGACACGCCAGAAGGGGGTTTCGATGAAGCCGTATTCGTTCACCCGGGCATGGGTGGCGAGCGAACCGATCAAGCCGGCATTCGGCCCTTCCGGTGTTTCGATCGGGCAGATGCGGCCGTAGTGGGAGGGGTGAATATCACGCACGGCGAAGCCGGCCCGCTCACGCGTGAGGCCACCGGGGCCAAGGGCACTGATGCGGCGCTTGTGGGTGAGCTCGGCCAGAGGGTTGGTCTGGTCCATGAACTGGCTGAGCTGGCTGGAGCCGAAGAACTCCTTGATCGCCGCCACCAGGGGCTTGGGGTTCACCAGCTGGGCCGGGGTGAGCGACTCGGTTTCGCCGACGGTCATGCGCTCTTTGATGATCCGCTCGAGCCGGTTGAGGCCCACGCGCACCTGGTTCTGAAGCAGTTCGCCCACCGAGCGCACACGGCGGTTGCCGAGGTGATCGATGTCGTCGACTTCGTAGCCGGGCTGGCCGAGCTGCAGGCCGATCAGATAATCGAGGGTGGAGAGCAGCTCCTCCTTGGTGAGCACCCGGGTTTCGTCGGGAACCGTGAGGCGCAGCTTCTTGTTGATCTTGTAGCGGCCCACGCGGCCAAGGTCGTAGCGCTTGGCATCGAAGAAGCGTGAATCCAGCAGCTGCTGACCGCCGCTCACCGACGGGGGTTCGCCCGGACGAAGCTTCTTGTAGAGCTCCAGCAGGGCCTGATCCTGGGAGGTGATCAGCTCGACATTGGTGGCCGTTTCGATCGTCTTGCGGTAGTAGTCGGGGTGCCGCAGCTTGTCGAGCACGTCGACATCCGACAGGCCCATGGCCCGCATCAGCACGTGCGCGTTGATCTTGCGGGTCTTGTCGACCCGGACGTGCATCAGCTCGTTCTTATCGGTTTCAAACTTCAGCCAGGCACCGCGGTTGGGGATGACGCTGGCGTTGTAGGTCTTGCGGCCGGTCTTGGGGTCGGGCTCTTCCTTGAAGTAGACACCGGGGCTGCGCACGATCTGGTTGACGATCACGCGCTCAGCGCCGTTGATGATGAACGTGCCGCGTTCGGTCATCAGCGGGAGCTCGCCAATAAAGACCTCCTGCTCCTTGATCTCGCCGGTTTCCTTGTTGACCAGCCGGCAGGTGACGTACATCTGCGAGGCAAACGTGGCGTCCCGACGCTTGGCGTCTTCCACGTCGTGGCGGGGGCGCTTGAGCCGGTATTGATCGCCGACGAAATGCAGCTCCAGCTTGCCCGTGTAGTCGGTGATCGGGGAAAAGCTGTCGAGCTCCTCGATCAGCCCTTTCTCCAGGAACCATTTGAAGCTCGCCCTCTGTACCTCCACGAGATCGGGCAGGTAAGTGGCGGTCTTGGCGACCTGGATCGCGCTGCTCATGCGGGGACCTGCAGTACGGAAGGGAAGGGGGGACCTGGAACGGCGGCGTCAGCGGCTTGAAGGAAGCCTTGGCGGCTCCAAGGGAGAACGGGCCTGCGCGCTGGTGAAAAGCGGCTCAGGCGGGCGGAGCCGGAGGGAGCGGCCCTGCCGGAATCCGGCTTATGGAGCTCGGTTCAAGACTGCTGACGTCGACAATGGAGCGCTCGCGCTGCCAGACCAATAAAACATCATACACATTGGGGAATGGATGCCACAGGAAGGCGAAACAGGCCTACCGCATTGGCGGTGCTGCAAGCCGCCACATCTGAGAGGGATTCACCGCGTAACACAGCCATTCGCTCAGCCACGGAGGCCACGAAAGCAGGCTCGTTGCGCTTGCCCCGACGGGGTACCGGTGCCAGAAAGGGGCAATCGGTTTCCACCAGATAGCGATCGGAGGGCACCTGGCGGGCGCAGGCGTGGGTGGCTTCGGCTTTGGCGAAGGTGACGGTGCCGCTGAAGCTGATCAGCAGCCCCAGCTCCAGAAACCCCTGCATTTCTTCTGGAGTGCCGCCCCAGCAGTGCATCACCCCGCGGGGGCAGCGGCCATCACGCCGCCGGGCTCGCAGCTCCGCCAGCATCGGTTCGGCCGCATCGCGGCAGTGGATGATCACCGGTAGATCCAGCTCCACAGCCAGATCCAGCTGTGGACGCAGAACGTCGAGCTGGCCCTGAAGGTTGGTGGCGCGGAAGGCGTCAAGCCCCAGCTCCCCGATCGCCACCACGCGCCCATCGGCCAAGGCCGCCGCGCGCAGCACCGCAGGGGTGTCGTCCTGCCAGTGCTCGGTGTCGAGCGGATGAACGCCCACCGAATAGCGGAGCTCCGGGATGCGGTCGGCGAGGGCGCGAATCGCCGGAATTTCGGCGGGTTCGACGCACGCATGCAGCAGGGAAACCACCCCGGCTTGGCGCCAGCGCTGGATCACCTCCTCGAGATCATCCTCGAAGTTGCGAAACACCAGATGGCAGTGGCTGTCGATTAGTGCTGGAGCGGGCTGGCCTGTCATGACGGCGGCGTGGAAGGGCGGCGGCGTAGACGAGACAGGAGGCGTGGACGAAGAAACAGCGTGAGCAGTTTTCTGCGAGGTGCACAGCTCAGGGCGTGGGCAGAGCAGCGCCGAGACGAGGAGGGAGTGTCGAGAGGGAGATAGCACCAACTGGGGGTTGGTACCAGCAGGACAGCTCCACCAACTGGATGGCTTGCAGGCTCAAGCAGAGATCTGCACCTACTCAAGGAGTGATCTGCACCTGTGGATCAAGGACGCAGATCGCGGTAGACGATTCAGACCTTGGTAGCGGTCGCCGGTTCAATCGCCTGCTTCACGGCGTGACTCAGCCGGGACTTCTGGTTGGCGCCGGTGTTGCGGTGCAGGACGCCGCGCTTGACCGCTTTGTCGATCTTGCTGAAGGCCGCATTCATGGTGCTGCGAACGGCTTCCTTGGCCTCATCGCCAGGCTTTTGCTCGTAGCTGGAGACGGCAGTGAGGCAACGCTTCATGAGCGTGCGCACGGCCGATTTGTAGGAGCGGTTGTTCAGCCAGTTGCGCTCGGCAACCAGGATGCGCTTCTTCGAGGATTTGTTATTGGCCACAGGCGGGTTCGGCGCTGAATCGGCAGTCGCTGATCCTACCTTCAACCCTGCCGGCTTGCCCAGAGGCGGGGACCTAACTTGAACAGACACGCGCGAGGCCCTCGGTGACCAACGCACCAGCAGCTCTGGCGATGCAGGTGCTCCAGGAGCCGGAGGCGATCGGCAACCGGCTCGAGGCGATCGCCCAACGCACCGGCGGCGCCGAGATGAGCGAGGCGGCGCACCAGGTGGAGGCGATCCTCGAACGGGTGCGCCTGGAAGGCGACAAAGCGCTGCTGGATCTCACGGAACGCTTCGATGGCGTGCGACCCGACCCCCTGCGTATTCCCGCCGAAACGCTCGCCGAAGCCTGGCGCACCTGCCCCTCAGACCTGCGCAGCGCCCTGGAGCTGGCCCATCGCCGCATCCTTGATTTCCACCAGCGCCAGCTACCCCGCGACATCAGCGTCAGCGGCGTGCATGGCGAGCGCCTGGGCCGGCGCTGGAGCCCGGTGGATCGGGCCGGGCTGTACGTGCCCGGCGGCCGGGCCTCCTACCCCAGCACCGTGCTGATGAATGCGGTGCCCGCCACGGTGGCCGGGGTCCAGCGCCTGGTGATGGTGACCCCACCGGGTCCGGACGGCTGGCCCAAGCCGATCGTGCTGGCGGCGGCCCACCTGGCCGGCATCCGCGAGATCTATCGCGTCGGAGGGGCGCAGGCCATCGGCGCTCTTGCTTACGGCACGGATTCGATCCCGCGGGTGGATGTGATCAGCGGCCCCGGCAACCTTTATGTGACCCTGGCGAAGAAGGCGGTGTACGGCCGGGTGGCGATCGATTCGCTTGCCGGCCCGAGCGAAGTGCTGGTGATCGCCGACCAGAGCGCCAATCCCACCCATGTGGCGGCCGATCTGCTGGCGCAGGCGGAACACGATCCGATGGCAGCGGCGATCCTGCTCACCACCAGTGCCGCCGTGGGCAAGGCCGTGCAGCACGAGCTGGAAGCCCAGCTGCGCAACCACCCCCGAGCGGAGTTGGCGGCCGCCGCCCTGCGCGACTGGGGCCTGATCGGCATCTGCGCATCGCTGGAGGAAGCAGCGCGGCTCAGCGATCGCTTCGCCCCGGAACACCTCGAGCTGCTGGTGGAGCGGCCTGTGCCACTGGCCGATCACATCCGCCACGCCGGTGCGATCTTCCTCGGCCCCTGGAGCCCTGAGGCGGTGGGCGACTATCTGGCGGGGCCGAACCACACCTTGCCCACTTCAGGCACGGCCCGCTTCGCCGGCGCCCTCAGCGTGGAAACCTTTCTGCGCCACACCAGCTTGATCCAGTTCAACCGCCAGGCCCTGGAAGCCACCGGCCCCGCCGTGATCGCCCTGGCGGACAGCGAAGGCCTGCACAGCCACGCCGAATCGGTGCGGCTCCGGCTCAACTGACATCCGCCACCATCCGCTCACGCCCCTACTTCCACTGGGTCAGCGCTTCTGCAGGTCCTTCACCTCGGGCACGCCGTCGGTGATCTGACCGACCAGGACCTGATCGGCGAGGTTGACGAACAGGCCGTTTTCCAGCACGCCGGGGATGTTGTTGATCTCCTGCTCCAGCGAAACCGGATCGCCGATGCCACCGGGGAACTTCAGGTCCAGCACGAGATTGCCCTGGTCGGTCACCACCGGGCCGGCCTTGCGGACGGCCATGCGCAGCTCCACCTCCGCGCCAATCACCTCCAGCTCCGATTTCACCTGACGCCAGGCGGCGGGCAGCACCTCAACAGGCAGGAGGAAGCCGAGGTTGAGCCGCTCCACCAGCTTGGTGGAATCCACCACCACCACGAACCGCTGGGCACGGCGGGCCACCAGCTTTTCCTGCACGTGGCAGGCACCACCCCCTTTGATCAACTGGAAGTTGGGGTCGACTTCATCGGCGCCATCGATCGCCAGATCGATCCGTTCCACCGCGTTGAGGCTCTGCAGCGGAATGCCGAGCTCGGCGGCCAGCACCTCGCCTTGAAACGAGGTGGTCACGCCCACAATGTCGGTGAGCTCGCCACCGCTGAGCTTGGCGCCCAGCGCCTTGATCATCAAGGCGGCAGTGGAACCCGAGCCCAAGCCCAGCACCATGCCATCGCGGATCTGGTCAACGGCCGCAGCAGCCACCGCCTGCTTCATGCGGTCCTGCAGATCTGACATCAAACGCGCGCCAAAGGCAGCGACCGTAGCAAGGGTGCGGGTTGATTCATGCGGGATGAGGCAGGGCGCCGGGGCGGATCGAGAGCTGCAGTTCGCGGGCGCCTCGCACCACCTTCAGCGGCAGGGTTTCACCGACCTTGGAGGCCTCCACCTGCTCCAGCAGGCTGGCTGGATCGCGTACCGGCTGGTCGGCCGCCGCCACCACCAGGTCGCCGCGGCGCAAGCCGGCGGTTTCAGCCGGGCTGTCGGGCAGCACGCGCTGCACCAAGGCGCCATCGCGCTCCGGCAACTGCAGGATCGCATCGGGATCGCGGTTGTTGTCACGGGCGCGGCGGGCGGTGAGTGGCACCAACTGCAGGCCCAGGTAGGGATGCACCACCTCACCGCCGGTGCGCAACTGGTCGGACACCCGCCGGGCCAGGTTGATCGGAATGGCAAAGCCCAGGCCCGCGCCAGGCCCTGAGCGCACCAAGGTGTTGATGCCGATCACCTCCCCGCTGGCATTGATCAGCGGGCCGCCGGAATTGCCAGGGTTGATGGCGGCGTCGGTCTGGATCAGGTCGAGGCGCTTGTCGGCGAAACCGAGGCTGGTGATGTTGCGGTGCAAGCTGCTGACAATGCCAAGCGTGACGGTGCGCTCCAGGCCGTAAGGGCTGCCCAGGGCGATCGCCCAGTCACCCACCTCCAGGGCCTCGGAATCCCCAAGCGGAGCGGCGACCAGATCGGGCGAGGCGTCGATGCGCACCACCGCCAGGTCGGTGACCGGGTCGGCGCCCACCACCTGGCCGTCCAACTGACGGCCATCGGCGAGGGTGACCTCAACCAGATCGGCTCGATCGACCACATGGGCGTTGGTGAGCACCAATCCAGACGAGTCGATCACCACGCCGGAGCCCTGACCCCGCTCCCGGCTGCTGCTGGAAGGGTCACCGAACAGATCCCGCAACAACGGATCCAGCAGGGCGGGGTCGAAGGCCTGGCGCGCCACGCTGCGCTCGGTGTCGATCCGCACCACCGATTCCCCCACCCGCCTAGCGGCCTGGGACACGAAGCTGTGGGGCGGCACCAGCGCCGAGGCTGGGACCGGAGGGGTGGCCGATGGCGCCGCAAGCGATGGGGTGTCGACGGCCCGGGCGGATCCCGGGCCCGCCGTGATCAGCAGCACTGCCAGCGGGAGGGCCAGCAGACGCAGCAACAGGGTCCGGAACACGCTGGAGACGAAGGGCACGGCCCGTGGGCTGAGGGCTACGACGCTAGGGGGGTGACGCTTCGCCCGCTGGCGGCAGGCCAGCGCCGTAGCTGCTGCTGCCAGCGGCCGGCCGGGGCCAGCTCCCAGATGCGGCCGCCGGGATCGCCGGCACGGCCCAGCGGACAGGCCTGCACGGCTTCGAACTGACGGTGGGTGGAGGGACAGCCCAGCAGCACCACGTCCGGACGGCCGGGCAGCACCCCCTGCCAGTGCTGATGAATGTGCCCGAAGGTCACCGCCCTGAGCCACGGACAGGCCGCCAGCAGATCGAGCAGAGCAGCGGGATGCTGCAGGGCGATCCCATCCATCACGCTGTGGCCGATCGGCACCGGCGGATGGTGCAGGGCCACCAGCAGGGGGCGGTCGGCCGCGAGCAGCTGTTGTTGCAGCCAGCGCAGCTGATCAGGGCCGAGCCCACCATCGACACGGCCGGCCAGGTGGGTGTCCAGCAACAGCAGCCGCCAATCGCCGAGATCGATCGCGGCCGGTGCGATCACAGCCTGACGGCCCAGGGCCGCCCGCAACAGGGACGGGTGGTCGTGGTTGCCGGGCAGCAGGGCCACCGGCCAGTCGCGGGCGCTCAGCAGCTGGCCCAAGCGCACATAGCAGCCCCACGACTCGTCCTGGCAGAGGTCGCCGCTGATCAGCAGCAGATCGAAGGGCGCTGCGCCAGGCGGAAGTGCCTGCTTCAGGGCGGCGGCCAACAGTGCGTTGGGCTGACAGCCATGCAGCCAGCCCTGCGGATCGGCCAGCAGATGGGGATCACTGAGCTGAAGGAGGCGCACTGCTGGCAACGGGACCTTTTCGACGTCGCAACAGAGGGGCACGTGCCCGCAGGTAGCAGCCTAAGTTGCCTCCAACCGCCGCCATGCCATGGCTTCGATCCCCCCAGGCACCCGCGTGCGCTGTGCACTTTGTCAGGTGGAGATCCAGGGAATGGTCGGTGGCAACGACCAGGTGCTGTTCAGCCAGGGCGCTCCCGGCACCCGCACCAAGCTCTGGGCGCGGGTCTGCCAGTACGTGAAAGAGCCGCAGCGCTGCATCAACCAGGACGCCGGTCTGCGTGGTGAAGCGGGAGTGGACGACTTTTACGGCGAAGCCCCCAGCCTCGGCCTGTTCGGTGGCGCCCCGAACGCCGGCCTGGGCACGCCGGAGTAAGGCGCCGCCTGGCCGCTGGGCGGGGCTGGAGCACCGACCTCTAGGATTCAGAGGTGCCCGGCGGGCATACCCAGGCGCACGAGCTTGCTCCAGCGTCAGGGGCAGTTCTCTGCAGGAGCCGGTCGGGCTCGCTCCACTGCTCCTGACCTGGTCCGGTGCCCCACCCGCTTCTTCCCGCACTGGAATCCCTCGCGTGCCGGGTGGCTGACACCACCGGGTTTCGCGTGGTGGATGCACAGATCCAGACCCATCGCCACCCCTGCATCGTTCTGGTGCAGCTCCGCACCGGCGATGGCGGCGATGTGACCCTCGACGATTGCGCCGCCTTCAGCGGTGCCCTGGGCGAGGCGATGGAGGCCGAAGCGCTGCTGAGCGAGGCCTATGTTCTCGAAATCAGCAGTCCAGGCCTCAGCGACGCGCTGGTGGAAGACCGTGACTTCCACAGCTTTCGAGGCTTCCCGATCGAGGTGCGGTTCCGCGACTCCGACGGAACCGAAAGCACCCGCGCCGGGCTGTTGCTGGAACGCGACGACGCCTTCCTGCACCTGAATGTCCGCGGCCGCCGGCAGCGGATTCCCCGCCAAGACGTGCTGGCCGTCAGCCTCACCCGGCCAAGCGAGTGACACCGCTCTCGGCCTGAGCGGCGCGCCGCTCCCCGACCCGATTTCCGTTCCCACCCCTCTTCCCAATCCATGGCGCTCGTTCTTCTCCCCGGTCTGCAGAACCTGATCGAGGACATCAGCGATGAGAAGAAGCTGCCCACCCAGGTGGTGGAAGCGGCCCTGCGCGAGGCGCTGCTGAAGGGCTACGAGCGCTACCGCCGCACCCTTTACCTCGGCATCAGCGAAGACCCATTTGAGGAGGACTACTTCAGCAATTTCGACGTGGCTCTCGATCTCGAGGAGGAGGGCTACCGCGTGCTCGCCAGCAAGATCATCGTCGAGGAGGTGGAGAGCGAAGACCACCAGATCGCCCTCGCCGAGGTGCAGCAGGTGGCGGAAGACGCCCAGATCGGTGACACCGTGGTGCTTGACGTCACCCCCGAAAAGGACGATTTCGGCCGCATGGCCGCCTCCACCACCAAGCAGGTGCTGGCCCAGAAACTGCGCGACCAGCAGCGCCGCATGATCCAGGAGGAGTTTGCGGATCTGGAGGATCCCGTGCTCACGGCGCGGGTGATCCGCTTCGAGCGCCAGTCGGTGATCATGGCGGTGAGTTCCGGCCTGGGCAGGCCGGAGGTAGAGGCGGAGCTGCCCCGCCGCGACCAACTGCCCAACGACAACTACCGCGCCAACGCCACCTTCAAGGTGTTCCTCAAGGAGGTGAGCGAGGTGGCGCGCCGGGGGCCCCAGCTGTTCGTGTCCAGAGCGAACGCCGGACTGGTGGTGTACCTCTTTGAAAACGAGGTGCCGGAAATCCAGGAAGGTTCCGTGCGCATCGTGGCGGTGGCGCGGGAAGCCAATCCCCCGTCGCGGGCCGTGGGGCCACGCACCAAGGTGGCGGTGGACAGCGTGGAGCGCGAAGTGGACCCGGTGGGGGCCTGCATCGGTGCCCGCGGCTCCCGCATCCAGCAGGTGGTGAACGAGCTGCGGGGCGAGAAGATCGACGTGATTCGCTGGTCTCCCGATCCAGGCCAGTACATCGCCAATTCGCTCAGCCCGGCGCGGGTCGAGATGGTGCGGCTGGTGGATCCGGAAGGACAACACGCCCACGTGCTGGTTCCCCAGGACATGCTCAGCCTGGCGATCGGTCGGGAAGGACAGAACGTGCGCCTCGCCGCCCGCCTCACCGGCTGGAAGATCGACATCAAGAACGCCGCTGAATACGACCAGGTGAGCGAGGACGCCCGCGCCGCCGAGCTGATCGCGCTGCGGGAGGAGGACGAGCGTCAGCAGGCCGAGGCAGAAGCCCGCCTGGCGGTGGAGCAGGCCAACCGCGCCGAAGAAGATGCACGCCTTCGGGAGCTCTACCCCCTGCCCGAAGACGAGCTCGACCTCCAAGGCGAAGACGAGCAGGCTGTCTATGAGGGTGAAGCCGAGCCTGCGCTGGACGCCGAACCTGAAGCCGAAGCGGACGCCGAACCGGCTGCAGAGCTGGAGACTGAAGCCGAACCGGCTGCAGTGCTGGAGAGCGAAGACGAACCCGATGCGGCTGCCGAGCAGCCCAACGGCTGAGGGCCACCCGATGGCGGCCTCACCCACCCTGCGGCGTTGCGTGAGTTGCCGCCTGCTGGCCGACCGGCGCCAGTTCCTGCGGGTCATCCGCCTGGCGGGTGGCGGCATCGCCCTGGATGAGGGCATGGGCCGCTCGGCCTACCTGTGCCCCACCCGCGCCTGCTTTGACGAGGCGAAACGGCGAAAGCGACTACAGCGCGCCCTGCGCTGCGCGGTGGCGGAATCCACCTATGCCGCGCTTGAACCGCGGCTGAAGCGCGCTCCGGCCGCAGCCTCTGAGGCAAGATGATTGATGGCTGCACCGCGTGTGGGGCCCGGCGGCACCTGCGGCCCCGACCGATCGGAGACCTGAATGACCAGCAGCGGCAAAGTGAGAATCTATGAGTTGTCCAAGGACCTGGGCCTGGACAACAAGGACGTGCTCGACGCTGCCGAAAAGCTGTCCATTGCCGCCCGCAGCCACAGCAGCTCGATCAGCGATGACGAAGCTGCCCGGATCCGGAAGCTGATCCGCCCCAACGGCAGCGGCATCTCCCGACCCACGCCGCCCTCCATGTCCGCCCCAAAGCCCACGACAGCGCCCATGGCGGAGCCCGGCAGAGCGATCCTGGCCGTGAAAAAAGCGGCTCCGGCAACGTCGCCAGCCGCCGCGGCCGCCTCTCCCGCCGCCGCACCAGAAAAGCCCCCGGCCCGGCCGGCAGGACCTCCGGTCATCGTTGCCCAACCCGCCCGCCCTGCCGCTGCACCGGCAGCGCCAGTGAAGCCGGTTATGGCGCCACCTGCCGCCCAGAAGCCCTCCACGCCGCCGCCAGCCAGGCCCAGTGGGCCGCTGCCCACGCGCGCGCCGGCCACGGGCACAGCGGCCCCCTCACGGCCACCGGCAGCAGCCCCGTCGGCAGCCGCTACTGCCCCATCGGCTGCCGCCAAGCCAGCGCCCTCACGGCCGGTGGCTCCCCCACCGGCGCGTCCCGCCACCCCAGTGAGCAAGGCCCCCGCGCAGCCAGCGCGCAAACCCGAGGCACCGGCAGCCAGCGCGCTTACCAGCCCGCGCCCCGTCGCTGCACCAGCACCAAGCCCCCGGCCGAGCACCAGCCCACGGCCCGTTCCCCGCGGCAACGCCCCTTCCAGTCGTCCGGCTCCGCCCCAGCGACCCAGCGCGCCCGTCCGTGGCGATGGCGGCGGTAAACCCCAGGTGATCGCTCGGGTGGGACCCGGCCAACCACCACCACAACCACGCCCCGCTGCGCCCACCCCGGCCCCCGGCCCCGGCAGCC
>CALFOF010000073.1 GCA_937919075.1 uncultured Cyanobium sp.
CGGCGGCGGCGGCGGCATGGAGCACTTGCCAGCGCCACCCATCGGCAGCGGCCACCACGGTGCGGGCCCCCTTGAGCGCCAGGCTCACCCCGCACCGCTGCGCAGCGGCGGCGGCGGCCCGTAGCGGCGGCTCGCCGGCCAGGTCGGGAAACAGCCGGGCGAACTCTCCCTGGTGAGGGGTGAGCCAGGTGGTTCCGGCCCGGCCCCGCAGCCATTCCTCCGGCGCTCCAGCAGCACCGTCAGCCAGACGGTTGAGCCCGTCGGCATCAAGCACCAGCAGGCCCGGAAAGCGGCGCAGGGCCTCCCAGCCGTGCGCTTCGTGGCCCGCGTCGCAACCAGCCCCGCTGCCGCGGCCGATGCCTGGCCCCACCAGCAGGGCATCGAGCCGCTCCAGCAGCCCGGGAGCTGCCAGGTGCGCCAGCGCCAGCCCGCCGCCGGCCAGCTCCTCCAGCGCGGCGCTGATCACAACGTGAGGCTGCACCATCCAGATCCTCTCCGCCAGGCCGCGGGGCAGGGCCGCCCGCAGGCTGCCGCAGCCGCTGGCACTGGCTCCCAGCAGGCTGAGCTGGCCGGCGCCGGGATAGGCGGCGCTGCCGCTCACCACCAGCAGGCGGCCCCGCGCGTATTTGCTGGCTGCCTCCGGCCGTTGGGGCCTGGGCGCGCTGGCCCGGTCGCTGCCCAGCAGCGCCAGCGGTTGATCGGCGGGCAGATCCGCCAGCAGCGCCGCCGGCAGCCCGAGCTCGAGGCGCTCCAGCTGACCCACCCAGGCCAGGGCCGTGTCCTGAACCAGCCCCTGCTTCAGCAAGCCCAGGCAATAGGTGATGGTGGCGCAGGCGGCCACAGGGCCCAGCGGCCGGCCACTGTCGGCGCAGAGGCCGGTGGGCACATCGATCGCCACCAGCCGGCCGCCCATCAGCCGTTGGCGTTGCTCCAGCAGGGCGGCGATCAGCGGCTCTGGAGGTTGCTGCTGGCCGCTGCCGAACAGGCCATCGACCCACAGCTCGGCCGCCGCCGGATCGGGAGGCTCCGCCAGGCGCTCGATGCCCAGCCAGGCCGTATGGCGCAGATGGGCGTCGGTGAGGGGTTTGTGGCGCTCGAACGGGCTCCACAGCCGCACGGCGACACCGGCCAGGTGCAACTCCCGCGCCACCACCAGCGCATCGCCGCCGTTGTGGCCCGGCCCCACCAGCACCAGCACGCCAGCGCGCAGCAGCTCGGGCCGCCCCAGCAGCGCCCGACTGATCGCCAGGGCTGCCTTCTCCATCAATGCCTCCACCGGCAGTCCGCTGGCAAACAGGCGCTGTTCCAACGCCGCCATCGGTGCGGATTCCACCAGCAGGTGGGCGGCATCACGGGCGGGCCAGCAGGTCATGGCAGCACTCAAGGGGCGGTGCCCAACCGAGCTGGGCGCTTCGCTTCATGATGGAGACGCCCCGACGCTGCGCACTCGCGCCGGCGGCACTGCTTCCTTTGGCTTCCTCCCCCTCCGCCACGACCGGCGCCCCAGCTGCCTCTGCTGCCGCCCCTGCCGCTGCCGCGATCGGCCGCCTGCGTGGCTGGCCCGGCGAGCATCGCGTGGCGGTGGGGCTCTCTGGTGGCGTCGACAGCTCGCTCACCGCGGCGCTGCTCCTGGAGGCTGGCTGGCAGGTGGAGGGGCTCACCCTCTGGTTGATGAGCGGCAAGGGAGCCTGTTGCGCCGAAGGGCTGGTGGATGCAGCCGGGATCTGCGAACAGCTGGACATTCCGCATCACGTGGTCGATTCGCGGGCCCGCTTCGAGGAGCAGATCGTCGGGTTTCTGGTGGAGGGCTATGCCGCCGGGGTCACGCCCCTGCCCTGCTCCCGCTGCAACCGCGAGGTGAAGTTCTCGCCGATGCTGGAGTGGGCGCAGCGCGAACGCGGCATCACCCGGATCGCCACTGGCCACTACGCCCGCCTGCGGCACGCGCCCGAATCGGTCGGTCGCACCC
>CALFOF010000074.1 GCA_937919075.1 uncultured Cyanobium sp.
GTGGGGGTTGATCAACAGCCGCAACGCCGTGCGGGTGCTGATGAGCATCGAGCTGATGCTCAATGCGGTCAACATCAACCTGATGGCCTTCTCCAGCTACATCGATGGTCTGGAAATCCGTGGCCAGGTGTTTGCCATCTTCGTGATCACTGTGGCAGCCGCAGAAGCGGCGGTGGGGCTGGCCATCCTGCTCTCCCTCTACCGCAATCGCGAAACCGTCGACATGGAGCGCTTCAACCTGCTGCGCTGGTAACGGCGGCTTTTTCATGGAGCTCCAGCGGGTCTGGCTGATTGTTCGTGCCGGCAGCCAGGCTGCCCAGCGCAAGGCCCGGATCTGCGCGGAGGATCTGCGCAGCCAAGGCGTGCATGTTGCCGTGGCCGCCAGCGGCCTGGCCACCAACCCCTTTCCCGGCCTGTTGGCCACCGAGCCCCTCCTGCCCGACCTCACGGTGGTGCTCGGCGGTGATGGCACGGTGCTGGGGGCGGCCCGCCATATGGCGCCCCTGCATGTGCCGATCCTGAGCTTCAACATCGGCGGCCATCTCGGCTTCCTCACCCACGAGCGCAAGCGGCTGGTGCTCAGCTCTGCCCCCAGCGAAGACAGCCTCTGGCAGCGGCTGCGCGACGACCGCTTCGCAATGGAGCGGCGCATGATGCTGGAGAGCCGGGTGGTGCGCAGCGACGGCAGCGTGGATGGCGACCCGATGCACCGCGCCCTCAACGACTTCTACTTCCGGCCCAGCCTTGATGAGGTGTCGCCCACCTGCGTGCTGGAGCTGGAGATCGACGGCGAGGTGGTGGACCAGTTCCGCGGGGATGGCCTGATCATTGCCACCCCCACCGGTTCCACCGGCTACTCAATGGCGGCCGGCGGCCCGATCCTCCATCCCGGCATCGATGTGATCGTGGTGAACCCGATCTGCCCGATGAGCCTCTCCAGCCGGCCGATCGTGGTGCCGCCACGGGCGCTGCTGGCGGTGTGGCCGCTGGGGGAAACCAGTCGGCGGGTGAAGCTGTGGAAAGACGGCGCCCACGCCACCGTGCTTGAACCCGGCGACCGCTGCGTGGTGCAGCGCTCCAGCCACGACGCGCTGATGGTGGTGCTCGATCAGAGCCCCTCCTACTACCGCACCCTCAGCCACAAACTGCATTGGGCCGGCGACCTCACCGCCGCCGAGCCGTCGCCCAACTAGCCCACCAGCCCACCGCCTACCAAGACCACCTCCCAACGAATCTGTCCCGGCCCATGCTGGAGGGGTAGGCCTTGGAGCACGGCGTTGGCCCTGGAGATTGAGCGGCGCTTCCTGGTGCGTGGCGACGACTGGCGGCCTCAGGTGCGCTGGAGCCGCCCGCTGCAACAGGGGTACCTCACGCGCGCAGCCGCGGGTGTCACCGTGCGGGTGCGCCTCGGGGAAGACACCGCCCCCGGCCAGGCCCGGCTGACGATCAAGGCCGCGGCCGCCGGCATCGCCCGCCATGAGTTCGAATACCCGATTCCTGCCGCCGATGGGGAGGCGTTGCTGGCCTTGGCGGCCCACCGCCTCAGCAAGACCCGCCATCGCCTTGATCTGCCTGGCGGTGACTGGGTGGTGGATGTGTTCGAGCCTCCGAATGCACCGCTGGTGCTGGCGGAAGTGGAGCTGGAGCGGGCCGATCAATCCCTTGTGGTGCCGCCTTGGTGCGCCTTGGAAGTCACTGGCCGCCTGGAGCTGAGCAATGCCTCCCTGTCGATCACCCCGCTGTCGCAGTGGCCTGCGGCCGAGCGCCGGGCCGTGCTGGCGGCGATGGGCCTCAGTGACCCGGCGATGGGGCCGGCAGGTGGCAGCAGTTGAAGCCGTCCCGGCAGATCTTGCCGTTGTCCATCGCCCAGTTCAGCAGCGCCACCCGGTTCTTCGCGCCAGTTTTGGTGAAGATGTTGCTGACGTGATTGTCGACGGTGCGCTTGCTGATCATCAGCTGCTCACCGATTTCCTGATTGGTGAGGCCGGTGGCCACCAGGCTGATGATCTCAAGCTCCCGTTCGGATAAGCCGGATCGCGGTGCGCTGAGGTCGTCTCGAACGGACATCAACGCACTCCGCCTGATTGGACACATCCTAGACAGCCCCTGACGGGCCTCCCCTCGCGCATGATGGGCGTTGGTTGTTTCCCGGTTGTCGTGCTGCTGCAACGGGCCATTGCGCGTAGAGCGTTCGCGGTCACGGCGGAAGTGATGCCGCCCAGGGGCGGTGATCCCAGCCGCACCCTGGCGGTGGCCAAGCTGCTGAAGGGGCGGGTCCATGCGGTCAATGTCACTGACGGGAGCCGGGCGGTGATGCGCATGAGCAGCCTGGCCCTCTGCCGCCTGCTGCTCGATGCGGGGCTCGAACCGGTGCTGCAGCTGGCCTGCAGGGATCGCAACCGCATTGCCTTGCAGGCGGAGCTGCTGGGCGCTCATGCCCTGGGCATCCGCAACCTGCTCTGCCTCACGGGCGACCCGGTGCGGGCCGGCGATCAGCCGCACGCAAGGCCGGTGAACGAATTAGAGGCGGTGCGGCTGCTGCAGCAGGTGAGTGATTTCAATGCTGGCCGTGACCCGCTGGGTGGCGCACTCCCCGATGGTCCCACCGCCTTGTTCGCCGGCGCCGCCGCCGACCCCCAGTCCGCCAGCTGGAGCGGTCTGCGCCGTCGCCTCAGCCGCAAGCAGGCCGCCGGCGCACAGTTTCTGCAGACCCAGATGGTGATGGAGGCCAGCGTGCTGCGCCGCTTCTGCGACGAGATCGCCGCGCCGTTGGGCCTGCCGGTGCTGGCAGGGGTGTTCCTGCTCAAATCCGCCCGCAACGCTGAATTCATCAACCGCGTGGTGCCTGGCGCCTCCATCCCCCAACGCGTGATCGATCGTCTGGCGGCGGCGGCCGATCCGGCCAGCGAGGGGATCCAGATCGCGGCGGAGCAGGTGACCAGCTTCCGCGAGATCGCCCAAGGGGTGCATCTGATGGCCGTGAAGGCCGAAGAGCGGATCCCCAGCATCCTCAGCCTCGCCGGCATCGAGGCGATCGATCCGGTCACGGCCTGCCCATCGGCCTGACGCTGGAGGCTCGGGTAGAGCTGGAGGCCTGGCCTCAGTTGCCCCGCTGGCTGGCGGTGAGGTCGTTGCCCAGTAGATCAGCGAGAGCCTTCTGCTGGGGGGAGGGCAATGACACATCCTGGCGGCGCACATCGGTGATCAGCCAGTCGAGGGCGGCCTCCTGGAGGTCGAAATGATCACCGTTGCGATCCACGCAGTAACGGCCGAACACCAGCTTTTCGGTGAGCCGGACCCCGGCCCCGATGCGGGAGTAATCGAAGATGATCGAGTTGTCGATCGTGGCGCCTTCGCAGATGTGGCAGCTCGGGCCGATCATGGCCGGGCCGATGATCGTGACACCCGGCTCGATCCTGCTCATGCCGCCCACGTAAATGGGACCTTGCACGTTGATCTTGTCCCAGTCAGCGGCCACATTCAGGCCAGTGAACACCCCGGGCCGCACCTCCCGGCCTGGAATTGAAACCTTGCGAACCTTGCCCAGCAACACGCTGCGGATCGCTTGCCAGTAATCTGGCACCTTGCCAATGTCGACCCATTCAAAATCCATGGGCAGCGCGTAGAACGGCGCCCCTGCTGCCACCAGGCGGGGAAACAGATCCGCGCCGATGTCGAAGGGAATGCCTGCAGGAATGTGGTCGAGCACCTGGGGCTCGAAGATGTAGATACCAGTGTTGATCATGTCGCTGGCAGCCTCTTCCACCGAAGGTTTCTCCTGGAAAGAGAGCACCCGCGAATTCTCGTCGGTGACCACCACGCCATAGCTGCTCACCTGATCTTTCGGCACCCGTTTGGTGATCAAGCTGGCGACGGCCCCTTTCTCCTTGTGGCGACGCACCGCCTCGGTGAGGTCGAGGTCAATCAGTGCATCGCCGCAGAGCACCACGAAGGTGTCGTCGAAGAAGGATTGAAAGGTCTGAATTTTCTTGATGCCGCCCGCCGAACCCATGGCTTCGCCGATCAGTTCGCCATCGTCTTGAATGCGGCCCTCGAAGCTGTAAGCGATCTCCACGCCGAAGCGCTGCCCATCGCGGAAATAGTTCTCGATCTCTGCCGCCAGATGCGAGACATTCACCATCACCTCGTTGAACCCATGCTCCCGGAGCAACTCCAGCAGAAACTCCATCACGGGCTTCTGCAGGATCGGGATCATCGGCTTGGGGATCGTGTGCGTGATG
>CALFOF010000075.1 GCA_937919075.1 uncultured Cyanobium sp.
CGAGTTCGTGCAGAGGGAAGCGGGTCACGTCCACGGCGATGCTCTGCTGCTCGGCGTCGGCTTCGGTGAGCCCGACGCTGGCCACCTCCGGCTCGGTGAAGGTGGTGCGGGGAATCACGCGGTAGTCGGCCTTGAAGGCGCGCAGGTTGCCGAACAGGGCATTCACCGCCGCATACCAGGCCTGGTGAGCGGCGGTATGGGTGAACTGAAACGGCCCGGCCACATCGCCGGC
Organism: uncultured Cyanobium sp.; assembly: GCA_937919075.1. Taxonomy (GTDB): domain Bacteria; phylum Cyanobacteriota; class Cyanobacteriia; order PCC-6307; family Cyanobiaceae; genus MW101C3. The sequence goes on from CALFOF010000075.1 coordinate 233, forward strand.
GGCGTAGATGTTCGGGTAGTTCGTCTGCAGGTAGGCGTTGGTGGTGATCGTGGTGCCAGTGGGGATGCCCAGGTCTTCGAGGCCATAGCCCGTGAGCCGGGCACGCCGGCCCAGGGCGCAGAGCACGGCATCGCAGGCGATCCGCTCCTGCCGATCGCCGCGCTGCACCAGCACCATCGCTGCCCCCCCGGGGCCGGGCTGCCGCTCGAAGCCGAGCACCTGGGTGCCCATCAGCAGGGTCACGCCATCGGCCGCCAGGGCCTGCTGCACCTCGGCGGCCACATCCGCGTCTTCCTTGTTCAGCAGGCGCTCGCTGCGCTGGATCTGGGTGATCGGCAGGCCCAGCTGGGCCAGGGCCTGGGCCAGTTCGCAGGCGATCGGGCCGCCCCCCAGCACCACCAGCCGCGGGCGTTCCAGGTCAGAGCTGCCCAGCCAGCTCCACACCGTCTCACTGGTGAGCAGGGGCACCGCGTCAGCGCCGGGCCAGTCGGGCCGCACCGGCTCAGCGCCGGTGGCCAGCACGATCGCGCGGGCCGTGAGCTTCTGCTCGGCGCCGGCGCCGGTGCGGATCGCCACGGTCCAGGGATCAAGCAGGCGGGCGTGGCCGCGCAGCACCTCCACCCCCAGGCCCTCGTAGCGCATGACGCTGTCGTGGGGGGCGATGGCCTCCACCTTGGCGGCCACCCGCGCGAACACCTGGCGCACACTCAGGCGCGGCTCCACCGGTTCGAGGCCATAGCGATCGGCGCGGCGCATGCGCGCTGCCAGCCGCGCTGAGCTGATCAGCGCCTTGCTGGGCACGCAGCCGGTGTTGAGGCAGTCGCCGCCCATCTCGGCGCGCTCCACCAGTGTCACCCGCGCCTTCACCGTGGCGGCGATGTAAGAGGTGACCAGCCCGGCCGCACCGGCACCGATCACGATCAGGTTGCGGTCGAAGTGGCGGGGCCGCGGCCAGCGGCGGTAGAGACGCCAGGTTTGCCAGTAGCTGGTGGCCGCCTTCGCCAGCCAGGGGAACAGGGCCAGCAGCAGCAGGGAGCCCAGCAACGGCGGGCTGAGGATGCCGCCGAGGCCGCGCAACTGGGCCAGCTGGGTGCCGGCGTTCACGTACACAAACGTGCCGGGCAGCATGCCGATCTGGCTGGTGAGATAGAAGCTGGCGGCCCGCATCGGCGTCAGCGCCATCAGCAGATTCACCAGAAAAAACGGGAACACCGGCGCCAGCCGCAGGCTGAGCAGGTAGAGCACCCCATCGCGCTCCACGCCGGCTTCGATCGGGGCCAGCTGGCGGGCGAAGCGCCGCCGCACCAGATCCCGCAGCAGGGTGCGGGCCACCAGGAAGGCAAGCAGGGCGCCCAGGCTGGAGGCAAACGACACCAGCAGGGTGCCGAGCCCCACGCCGAAGATCGCCCCACCGGCCAGGGTGAGCACCGCGGCCCCCGGCAACGACAACGCCGCCACCAGCACATAAATCAGCACGTAGCCGCCCGCCACCAGCAGCGGCGCCTGCGCCCGCCGCTCCAGCAGGGCGCCATGGACCTGCTGGAGGCCCTCAAGGGTGAGCTGGCGGTGCAGGCCCAGAGCGAAGAACAGCACCACCACCAGGGCAATGGCGGCGATCAGCAGGGGTTGGCGCCAGCGAGGCGGGCCGGCCGGCGTGGAAACAGACGGGGACATGGAGGAGGCGCTTCCCTAGACCTACCGGCAACACCGTGGCGTGGATTGGCCGGCAGGGGACAGACCCCAAACCAGACGGGCGGTTGGCGGGTATGTCCTTGGTGATCACTGAGGAGGGCTGGCCCCCTGCACCCCCCCGTTCGCATCGTTGTCCTCGCCAAAGCGCCCATCCCGGGGCAGGTGAAGACCCGGCTGGAGCCAGCGCTGGGCCCGGCCGGCGCCGCGCAGCTGGCCGAACGGCTCCTGCGCCGTACCATCCGCACGGCCTGTGCCAGCGGCCTCGGCGTGGTGGAGTTGTGCACGGCCCCTGCTCCTG
>CALFOF010000076.1 GCA_937919075.1 uncultured Cyanobium sp.
CGCCGTCGTCATCAAGGTTGCCGTCATCAAAGCCGTGATCGTCGCTATCTCCGCCGCCGCTGCCGCCGTTGTCGTCGTCGATGTCGATGTCGTTGTCATCGCCGTCGCCGTCCCTGGCCGGCGCCGGCAGACGCCCCATCGCCTCGCTGGCCATCGCGAACAGCGCTTGCAACATCTGGGCGGGCTCCCCGCCAGCGTCGAACCCACTGTCGGCCTCGGCGCCGGCATGATTTGCGCGGCTGCCGCTTCCGTGGCTGCCGCCCAAGCGGTTCCTCTGCCGGCGGTGGCCGCGGGTCTCGTCGTCTATGGCGCCTTGATCTGACTGGCGATCATCCGGCTCGTGATCACCCGGCTCGCGATCATCTGCCTCGCGATCATCTGCCTTGCGGTCATCCGTCTCGTCGTCGTCGGTTTCGTCGCCGTCCGGGTCGTCGTCCAGGTCGTTGTCTGCGTCCGTGGTGTCTGCGTCGTCGTCTGCGGTGTCGTCGTACGTCGTTGCGCGGCCGCCTTCTTCATCACTGCCGCTGGTGAGCGCGGCCAAGCTGGACAGGCCGCTCAGGCCCGGCAGGCCGGCCGCAAACAGATCCGCACTGAGCGGCAGATCCATGCCCAGCTGAACGGAACCGCGGGGAAGTCCCGTCGTCAGGCCGGAGCCTGCGGCCGCGCCACGGCCGACCGGCTCAAACGTGTCATCGTCTTCGCCGGGGGCTTCCCCAGCAGCGGCGGCCATGGCGGCCAGCAGACGCTTCTGCTCCCGCCGCCGCAGACGCTGCTGTTCGGAGCGCACCTGGCGCGCCAGCACGATCAGCTGCTCCACCGTGAGCAGAGCGCTACAGCGCTGCACCAGTTGCTGCAGGCGACGCTGCAATTCAAGCCGCTCGGCAGTGTCGAGCGCCATGTAGCGCGCTGGCACCACCTGGGTGGCCAGGTGAAAGGAGGCCTGCTGGACAGCCTGCGGCAGGCCGGCCCTCAGCACCTGGAGGTAGAGGGCCAGATCGCGGTAGAGAGCCGGATTGCTCTGCTCCAGGCGCTGATGCAGCTGGTGCAGGTGGGTCTGGGCTTCCGTCAGGGCCGTGGCGCTGAATTCCAAGGCTCACGCTCCACGGAGGGGGGGACTCCGGTGGAGCCGCTCAAGCGCTCTGGCCGCTCATGGCCGCCACTTCGGCAGCGAAATCGCTGGCTTCCACCTGGATGCCTTCGCCGAGGGTGTAGCGGGTGAAGCGCCGCACCTGGATGTTTTCACCGACCTGACCGGCCACCTGCTTCACCAGTTCGGCCAGGGTGATCGCGCTGTCCTTGATGAAGGGCTGCTCCAGCAGGGCGAGCTCCTTGAGCCGCTTGCCGATGCGCCCCTCGACGATCTTCTCCTTCATCTTGTCGGGCTTGCCGGCAAGATCATCTCGGCCCATTTCGATGCTTTTCTCGCGCTCGACGATCTCCTGGGGGATTTCCTCAGTGCTGACGTATTCAGCGTTCGGGCAGGCCGCGATCTGCATCGCCACATTGCGCAGCAGCTCCTGGAACACATCGCCGCGGGCGACGAAGTCGGTTTCGCAGTTGAGTTCGAGGAGCACACCGACGCGAGCGCCGGTGTGGATGTAGCTGCCGATCGATCCTTCCGCTGCCGTACGGCCGGCCTTCTTCTCAGCGGTGGCAATGCCCTTTTGGCGCAGCCATTCGGCGGCCTTGGTCATGTCACCGGCGTTTTCGGCCAGCGCCTTCTTGCAGTTCATCATCCCTGCGCCGGTTTTTTCGCGCAGTTCCTTGACGAGCTTTGCTGAAATCTCAGCCATGACAGAAACGGAGAGGGGAGAGGGAGAGGACGTGGAGAGGCTGAGGCAGGCGGAGGAGGGCCTCAGCCCTCGTCATCATCGCGGGGTTCCTGGGCACCATGGCGACCTTCATTGATCGCATCGGCCAGGCGGCCCAGCACCAGTTGCACGGAACGCACGGCGTCGTCGTTGCAGGGGATCGGCACGTCGGCCAGATCCGGGTCGCAGTTGGTGTCAAGCATCGACACCAGGGGGATGTCGAGCTTGCGGCACTCAAGAACGGCGTTGGTTTCGCGGCGCTGATCCACCAGCACCACCACATCCGGTAGGCGGCGCATGTTCTTCAGACCTCCCAGATACTTCTGCAGACGCTCCAGTTCGCGGCGCAGCACGGCGGCTTCCTTCTTGGGCCGCATGGCGATGGCGCCGGAGGATTCCATCCGCTCGAGATCCTTGAGGCGATCGATACGGGCGCGCATCGTGCTCCAGTTGGTGAGCATGCCGCCCAGCCAGCGCTGGTTCACGTAGGCGGCGCCGCAGCGGGCAGCCTCCAGGGCAATCACTTCTGAGGCCTGTTTCTTGGTGCCCACGAACAGGAACCGCTTGCCGGCGCGTGAGGCGCTGCGGGTCCATTTGTAGGCGTTGTTCATGCAGACGGCGGTCTGCACGAGATCGATGATGTGGACTCCGTTGCGCGCGCAATAGATGTAGCGCGACATCTTGGGATTCCAGCGGCGGGTTTGGTGCCCGAAGTGGGCACCCGCCTCCATCATTTCGGAGAGGGTTACGACAGCCATGGGTTGAGAGGGTTTCGGGTTCGCCTCCACCTGCCTGGGTTCAGCACGAAGCAACTCAAGAAAGAGCCACCGTTAACCGTGTGAACACCCGAAACGGACAGGTGTGCGGTTTGTGGGTACTCCCCAAATTACCAAATGGCCCTTCAGCGCAGCCCTGCGGCCTTTGCTTCGCGGTAGAGAGCCCGCACGCCGAGCCGGTTGAGCGGCAGCCGCAGCAGCTCCATCGCCAGCCCCGGTTGGCCGCGGCGGATCAACCAGGCCAGCAGGGGCCGCAGCGTGCGTTCGTTGACCAGCCCGCCGAGGGTGAGCACCTCCCAGAGCAGCCGGTGCAGCCAGGTGAACTGAATGATGAAGCGCACCCGGCGGGTGGGGTGCTTTCGGTAGAACACCAGGCCCATGCGGGCCCGTTCCTGCTCGATGCGCACCAGATCCGGCAGTTGCTCCAGGCGCAGGGCGGGATGCCAGTGATATCCCGCGGCGGCCGGACAGCGCACCAACTCCACCCCAAGCTGCCGCAGCCGTTCGCCCAGCTCCAGGTCTTCCCAGCCATAGAGCCGGAAGCCGGTGTCGAACAGGCCGGCCTGCTCCAGTAGCGCCCGGTCAATCGCCACGTTGCCGGTGGCGAAGTAAGCCCAGGAGAGATCGCTGAGCTTGTGCGGTTCGCTGCGCGGGTCGTCGAAGTTGGAGGTGTTGATCACCGCGCCGTAGGTGAAGCAGCGGCGATGGCCGTGCCGCTCCCAGTAGCCGGCCAGCGCCTCGGCATGGGCCAGCAGGAAGCCGTCATTCACCACCAGGTCGCTGTCGATGAACACAATCACATCGCCGCGGGCATGGGCGACGCCCCGGTTGCGCCCTGCCGCCGGACCGCCATGGTCCTGTTCCACCAACCGCACATGGGGGAAGCGGCCGGCCGCCTGGCGCAGCCAGGCGGGGGTGTCATCGGTGGAGCCGTCATCGACCACCACCACTTCGTAAGCCTCGATCGGCGCTCCGAGCCGTTGCTGCTCCAGGGCGGTGAGTGCCTTCTCGAGGATGGCCCGGCGGTTGTAGGTGGGAATGACGACGCTGAGGAACATGCGCCTGAAACAGAAGGGAGGAGGGACGGGGCCGGATGGATGGGCGGATCGAGAGGCAAAAAAAGGGACCCCTCAGGATCCCTTTCAGCTGATCAAAGGGGGTGTCGCGACGGATCAGTCGGCGGCGCCACCGTTGTTGGCGGTGCCGGTGACGCCATTGCCAGCGCCTTCACCGCGACCGTCGTTGCGGAGCTTGCGCTTCTTGAATTTGCGGGCGTAGGAGCGGTTACGTTCCTGCTTTTCCTTTTTGAGGTTCCGGCGCTTCGCCATGGACGACCTGGGTACGGGAGATCGTTCACTCTAGCCAATTGGTCCGGAGCAACTTCAGCGGGGGCCGCCTGCACCCTCAGTGCACCGCCCCGGCGATCGCCAGCGGTGCCGACGACAGGCGACCGTCCTCCATCTTCACGAGCCGGTCGGCCACATCGAGGATGCGCGGATCGTGGGTGACCATCAAAACGGCGCATTGCTGCTCACGCGCCAACCGCTTGAGCAGTTCCACCACCTCACGGCCGCTCTGGCTGTCGAGGGCGGCGGTGGGTTCATCCGCCAACAGCAGGCGCGGATGGGTGGCCAGGGCCCGGGCGATCGCCACCCGCTGCTTCTGACCACCCGAGAGGTCGTGAGGCAACTTGCCCAGGTGATCGCCGAGCCCCACCGCGCGCAGCCACTCGCGGGCCTGGTCGCGGCGGGCGCGGTAGCCCAGCTCCGGCAGCAGATCCGCTCCCATCTGCACGTTTTGTTCTGCTGTGAGGCAACGCAGCAGGTTGTGGCCCTGAAAAATCATGCCGATGTGGCGCCGCAGCCGCTGCCGCTCACCGCGGCCACTGTTCTCCAGCGCCTGGCCCAGCACGCGCACCTGGCCCTCCTGCACCTGGCGCAGCGCCCCCACCAGCGTGAGCAGCGTGGTCTTGCCGCAGCCCGACGGGCCGGTGAGCAGCACCACCTCGCCCGCATCGATGCGGAGATCCACGTTCTCAATCACCTGCCGGCGCATGGTTCCCTTGCCGTAGGAGTGGCAGAGCCCGCTGATCTCCACCATGACGGTGGCGGTTGCGGCGCTGGTGGTGGTGGACATCGGCACAGGGCTCAGAAGATTTCAGCCGGATCGGCATCGCCGAGCTTGCGCATGGCCAGGGCGGCAGAGCCCATGCACATCACCAGGATCAGGCCAAAGATCAGCAGCGAGCGGCTGGCTTCCATCCCGACGGGCAGCCGGGTGGTGGAGCGCACCAGGTGGTAGAAACCGGCTCCGGCGGCGTAGGCCGGCACGTAGCCGAGCACGGCCAGCAGGATGCCTTCCCGGGCCACCACTCCCAGCAGGGTCACGAGTGGATAGCCCATCGCCATCAAGGTGGCGTACTCGGGCAGGTGGTCGCTGACGTCGCTGTAGAGGATCTGATAAACGATCACGCAGCCCACCACAAAGCCCATGGCGGCACCGAGCGAAAAGATGAAGCCGATTGCGGTGCTACTGCGCCAGTAGTCCTTCTCGGCTTCCTCGAACTCCTGCTTGGTGAACACGGTCACGTCGGCGGGCAGCCGCTCGCGCAGCCGCTGCTGCACCGCGAGCGGGGAGGCACCCGGCCGCAGCCGCACGAGACCCAGCTCGATCGCCCCTGAGGGTGTGTTGGGCTTGAGCCGCAGCAGGGTTTCGGTGCTGGTGATCAGGTTGCCGTCGGCGCCGAAGGAGGGGCCCAGGGCCACCAGCCCCACCACCCGCACCCGTTTGCCATCCACCTCGGTTTCCACCGTTTTCCCCTCGCGGAACCACTCACCGACCGGCCCGAATTCCGGCCGGGAAGCCTCATCGAACAGCACCCGGTCGCGCTGGGTGAGCAGCTTCGCCTTGGCCGCCAGGCCCGGGTCGGTGAACAGGGGGTCATTGGGCTCGAAGCCGAGCGCCAGGATCTGGCGGGTGGCGAGCGTTTCAGGGTTGCGCCACAGCAGGAAGCTCCAGTGCACCGGGGTGATGCCCTGCACCGCCGGATCGCCGAGGGCCTGCACGAGGCGGCGGCGCGGAAAGCTCGACATGCTGATCGAGCTCATCGTGCGCGGGCTCATCAGCACCAGGTCGGCGTCGAACAGCCGGTGGATCGTGATGCTGGCGTCGAACAGGCCATCGCGGAAGCCCAGCTGCATGAACATCAAGATGCCCGCAAAGCTGATGCCCGCCATCGCCACCAGCAGCCGCATCGGCTGACGGGTGAGCAGCAGCCAGGCCAGGGGGATGCGCCGAGCAGCCCAGAGACCCCCGAGCAGGGGAATGCGCATCACGGCAGCCTCCGGCTCATGGATCGAAGCGGGTGATCGTCTTGGTGCCGGTGAGGTTGCGCACCTTCTCGATATCAACAGGGTCGAGGGCGAGCCGCACCACCACCACCCGCGCATCGGCATCGCCGGTGGGGTCGGTGGCCAGCACCTCCCGCTGCTGCACCTGGGGACTGATCCGAATCACCCGGGCGCGCAGGCTGCCGTCGAAGCCGCCGTTCTCGCTGGTGATGCGGGCAGTCTGGCCGAGGCTCACCCGGCGGATGTCGCTCTCGTACACCTCCGCCACCACTTCCATGCGATCGCTGGCGCCGATCTGGAGGATGCCTTGATCGCCGGGCCGCTCGCCCACCCGTGATTCCACGTTCAGCACGGTGCCGCTGATCGGAGCACGCAGCTCACTGTTGACCAGGTCGGTTTCGGTGCGTATGAGCTGATCACGGGCTTCGCGCAGGCTGCCCTGCAGCTCCAGCAATGTGAGTTCGCGGGTTTCCAGCTCGGAGGCCGCCACGGCGCCGTCGCGGGCCAGCTGGCGGTAGCGGTTCACTTCCCTCTCCACCACGGCGAGACGGCGGGTCAAGTTGACGATGCGGCTCTGTTCGAGGCTGCGCTGGGCCTGCAGCGCAGGGCGGTTGTCGAAGCGCGCCAGCAGCTGGCCGGCTGCGACGCGATCGCCCTCCTGCACCAGCAGCTCGGAGATGCGGGGGCTGCCGCCCATCTCCGACATCGGCGCGGCCAAATTGCGGATGTCACCGGCTGGCTCGAGCCGGCCGAGAGCCGTAATGGCATCGACCACGGCCGGCCGGCTGCTGGCGGTGGGCAGCGGCGTGGCCGCCGGCCTGGGGCGGAACTGCCAGGCCACCGCAGCCACGCCTGCCAGCACGAGCGCCACAATGGCGAAGCGCAGGGCACGGGGACGCTTGGACGTCAGGGGAGCTCCGGCGGATCGTCGAACAGGAGTTCCTCGATGTACCGGTCGGCCCACGCTGGGCTGAAGGCCTTCTCCAGCACCCGGCGCGTCTTGTCGTTTCGTTTCTGCTGTTGGCAATACGACAGCTGACCGTGGTATCTGGCAACCGTAGCCGGGTCGTCCCACGATTGAAAGTGTGCCGCGTTGGCGGCAGCTGAAAGCACCGCCAGAAAGCCCAGCACCTCCTTGATGAACCAGCCTTCTTCTTCGGCGGTTGCCGGGCGCACGAACCGCACGTATGGCGAGAAAATCGTGCCCCAGGGCGGCAGTTCCCGGGGCTGACTGAAGGGATGCACCGGCAGGGCAGCCAGGGCCGTGGCGATGCCCTCCGGCAGCACACCGCAGGTGGGGGAGAGATCGGCGATCGCGGCGGACACGCCAGCTGGCCCGGCCACGATGTCGGCGCCGAACACCGGCAGATCGACGCGGGGATCAGGAAAATAGACGCAGTGGAGAATCTGCAGACCGGCCCCGAGCCGGGCGGTTTCCAGGTGCAGCTTGCGCAGGCCGCGGCACTGGCGCAACTCGTTGTGGATGAACAGCCGTTCGCCATCGAGGCTGCCGCTGATCGCTTCGAGATCGTCGGCGATTGCCAGCGGCTCCAGCTCCGGCAGCGCTTGCCAGCTGTTGCGGATCGCTGCGGCCAGGGTGTCGACGAGAGGGTGCACCCCGCCGGTGGCTCGGGTCGTGGCGCTCGCCAATGCAGCCTCAGCCAGCAGAATACTGATCTTCCCACGGCCAGGATCTGAACCGTTGATCTCCCTGCCTGCCCTGCATGAGGCCCTGCCGACGCCCCATGCCTTCCATCTCCAGAACGGCGTTCAGGTGGTGAGTGTGCGGCAGGAGCAGGCGCCGGTGGTCTGCCTGGATTTCTGGTGCCGCGCCGGCAGTGCCACCGAGCGACAAGCCGAATCGGGGCTGGCCCACTTCCTTGAGCACATGGTGTTCAAGGGCAGCGAAAACCTGGCGGCTGGAGCGTTCGACCAACGCATCGAGGCGCTTGGTGGCAGCAGCAATGCCGCCACCGGCTTCGATGACGTCCATTACCACGTGCTGATTCCACCGGCGGCGGCGGCGGAAGCCCTCGACCTGCTGCTGGATCTGGTGCTGCACCCGCGCCTGGAGGCCTCCGATTTCGACATGGAGCGCCAGGTGGTGCTCGAAGAACTCGCCCAGAGCGAAGACCAGCCGGAGGACGTGGCCTTCCAGCGGCTGCTGGCGCTGTCCTGCCCTGACCATGCCTACGGCCGGGCGATCCTCGGCGAGCGCAAGGCCCTCATCCGCCACAACCCCGTGGGCATGGCCGCCTTCCACCGGCGTGGCTACCGGCCCACGGCCTGCAGCCTGGCGGTGGCCGGCGCCCTCGATGGCCTGGATCTTGAGGCCATGGTGGCGGGCAGCGCCCTGGCCGACCTCTCTGACGTCTCTGACGTCGCCGCAACCGGCGCGGCCGCCGCCGCCGCCACTCCCACCACTGCGCCCTCGGCTGCTCCCGCCCAGGCCCAGACCAAGACCCTGACGCTGCAGCCCGGCCGCCACACCCTGCGGCTGCCCCGCCTGGAGGCGGCCCGTCTGCTGATGGTGTGGCAGCTGCCCGCTGCTGCCGATCTGGAGGCCACCGCCGGCGCCGACCTGTTCACCACCCTGCTGGCGGAGGGACGCCGCAGCCGCCTGGTGCAGCGGTTGCGGGAGGATCTGCGCATGGTGGAAAGCGTCGACCTCGACCTCAACGTGCTGGAGGCCGGCAGCCTGGCCCTGCTTGAAGCCGTCTGTGAGCCCGACCAGGCAGAGGCTGTGGAGGCGGAGATCGGCCGGGTCTGGCAGGAGCTCAGCGACACGCCCCCCAGCAGCAGCGAATGCGAGCGGGCCCAGCGGCTGGTGGCCAATGGCTATCGCTTCGGCCTGGAAGCGGCTTCGCCGGTGGCGGGGCTGATCGGCAACCAGAGCCTCTGGGGGCGGCTGGAGCCGCTGCAGGAGCCGCTCGAGCGGCTGCGCCTCTGGACGCCGCAGCGGCTGCACGACGAGATCCTGCCCCTGTTCGCCCCTGAGCGCGCCTGCCGTGTGCTGGCCTTGCCCGCATGAGCACACCCCCCATCCCCCCCCTGCCGGCGCCTGAAACCTTCACGCTCAGCAGTGGCTGTCCGGTCTGGGTGAGCCGCCGCCCTGGCCCGGCGATCCTGTCGGTGCGGCTGTGGATCAAAGGCGGCAGCGCCACCGACCCGCTTGGTGAACGGGGCCGCGCCCAGCTGCTGGCCGGCCTGCTCACCCGCGGCTGTGGTCAGCTCAGTGGCGAGGCAATCGCCGATCTGGTGGAGGGCCTTGGCGATGAGCTGCGCTGTGAGGCCAGCGAAGACGCTCTGGTGATCAGCCTCAAGTGCGCCACAGCTGATGCCGCCGCCGTGCTGCCGCTGCTGCACACGATGGTGCGCCGCCCCTGGCTGGCGCCGGATCAGCTCAGCCTTGAGCGGCAGCTCAACCTGCAGACCCTCGCCCGCCAGAAGGAAGATCCGTTCCAGCAGGCCCACGATCTGCTGCGCCGCCAGCTCTATGGCGAGGGCGGCTACGGCCACGACCCCCTGGGGGTGGACGACGAGCTCGCTGCCGTGGAGCGGCCCCGGCTGGTGCAGGCCGCCACCGGGCTCGGCGCGCAGGGGGCCGTGCTGGTGATGGCGGGCCAACCGCCCGAGGCGGTGCGGGATCTGCTGGAAGTGGCAGACGAGGGCGAGGCACCCAACCCCTGGACCACCTTTGCGCCGGTGTCCGGCGCCGGCCCTGCCGGCTGCGGCGGGCCTGAGCTGGTGACGGTGGAGCAGGACACCGAGCAAATGGTGCTGATGCTGGGGGCCGCCACGGTGCCCCTGGCCGATCCCCGCTCCCTGGCCCTGCGCCTGCTGCAGTGCCATCTCGGTGTGGGCATGTCGAGCCGCCTGTTCGTAGCGCTGCGCGAGGAGCACGGCCTCGCCTACGACGTGGGGGTGCACCTGCCGGCCCGCCGCGGGGCGGCCCCGTTTGTGTGCCACCTCTCCAGTTCCGCCGAGCGGGCGGCGGTGGCGACCACCGAGCTGCTGAACGAATGGCAGCGGCTGCTCGATCAACCGCTCACTGCCCAGGAGTGGCAGCTCGCCCTGGCCAAGTTCCGGGGGTCCGCCGCCGTGGGCCGCCAGACCGGCGGCCAGGTGGCCGATCGCCAGGCGCTGGTGCTCGGGCATGGCCTGCCCTGGGCCTACGCCGATGAGGCCCTGGTCCGCGCCGAAGCACTCACCCCCGGCGCGCTGCAGCAGGTGGCGCGCAGCTTGCTGGCGGCCCCCAGCCTCAGCCTGTGCGGTCCGGCCGCTGCTCTCGCCCTGGCAGAACGGGCCTGGGCCGCTCACCCATTGGGCCGCTCGCCGGGGGGGTCGGCCGCAGCGGCGGCGCAGAGCTGATCGGCGTCCAGCAGGAAGGTGCCACGCCGAAAACGCACCGCCAGCTGTCCCAGGGGCTTGAGGCTCACCACCTGGCCCACCTCTCCGTTGTCCACCAGATCGGGCGGCCGCAACATCGGCATGGGATCGGCGGTCTTGAGATAGTCCGGCCGTTCGCCCAGTTGCACCCGGGCACCGAGGGAGAAGGCAGGGGATTGCGGCTCGTCCATCGGCAAGGCTGTGCAGCTGCCCCCCACTACAGCAGGATGGAGCCAACCAGACCTCTCTTGCTTGCGGGCCTTAGCCAACTGCAGCGGCGCCATTGCCGGACTTCTGCTGATCGTCAGCGGTGGCCTGATCCGTGTCGCCGTGGCCATGCCCTTCGTGGATGGCGCCTACACCTTGCGCGAACTGCCGGTCACCGCCCAGGTGCCGGCCCTGCTGCTCACCTCCTTGGTGTGCGGCCCTCGCCCGGCGCTGCTGGCGGCGGTGGCCTACCTCAGCCTTGGCTTGCTGGTGTTGCCGGTGTTCCACACCGGTGGCGGCATGGCCTACCTGCTCGATCCGGGCTTCGGCTTTCTGGCCGGATTCATCCCGGCCGCCTGGCTGAGCGGGCGCCTGGCCAGCCAGCCCGGCATGGGCGAACTGCTGCGCCTGATGGGGGCAGCGCTGTTCGGCCTCGGGGTGATCCAGCTGTGCGGTCTCGCCTACCTGTTGCTTGGTGGCCTGGTAGGCCGCTGGGGAGGGGGCCTGGGCGATCTGCTGCTCGCCTACAGCCTCGGTCCGCTGCTCCCCCAGCTGATGCTCTGCTGCGCTGTGGCGGTGCTGGCCGTGCCGCTGCGCCGTCTGCTGCTGGTCAGCGCATGAGCGAGGGATTGTGATGAGCCCCGCCGGTCATCGCCGACGGGCTGCCTGGATCACCGCCTTGGTGGTGCTGGTGCTCGATCAGGCCAGCAAGGCCTGGGCCCTGTCGGCTCTCTCCGGCACGTCGAGCAGCCCCTTGCTGCCCGGGCTGCTGCAGCTGCGCCTGGTGTTCAACACGGGCGCCGCCTTCAGCCTGTTCGCCGGCTCCACCAAGGCGCTGGCGCTGATCAGCCTGTTGGTGGCGATCGGCCTGGGGGTATGGATCCAGCGCCAGAGCAGCCTGCGGCGTTGGCAGTGGCTGGGGGTGGGGACGCTGCTGGGCGGCGCGCTCGGCAATGGCCTTGATCGCTGGCGGCTCGGCTGGGTGGTGGATTTTCTTGAACTTGTGCCGGTGCGCTTCCCGGTGTTCAACCTGGCGGATGTGGCCATCAACGTGGCGGTGATCTGCCTGGCGCTCGACCTGTTGGAGGAGAGCCGTGGTCGCGGGGCTTGAGCGCCTGAAGCTGCGCCTGGCGCAGCCGCGCGAAGCGGAGGGGGCGGTGCTGGAGGTGTTCCTCCCCGGCCAGCCCTCGCGCCGGTTGGCCCTCTATAGCGGCCTGTATCGCATCGGCCGCGACAACCGCCTGGAGGTCGGCATCGACCATCCGGCGGTGAGCAAGCAGCACGCGCTGCTGGAGCAGGTGGGCAGCGACTGGCTGATCCGCGATGACAACTCCACCAATGGCTTGTACTGGCGCGGCAGGCGCGTGACGGCGCTGCTGCTGCGGGACGGCGATGTGGTGCGGCTCGGTCCGCCCTCGGAGCCGGGGTTGCCGGAACTGGTGTTCCAGCGGCGGCCCCTGCCCCGGCTGCTGCGCCTGGCCCGGGCCGGCACTGTGGCGTTGGCGGGCGCTGCCGGGGCTGGCCTGCTGCTGCTGGGCCTCTCGGCACTGCAGTTGCCGCTGCGCGGCAGCCTGGCGCCGGTGCGGGGCCCCCTGGCCCTCTACGACCGCGCCAACCGGCCCCTCCAATCGGCCGATTCGCGCGAACACCGCGAGAACAAGACCCTCTCCGACTTCCCGCAGGTGTTGCGGGACGCGCTGCTGGCCAGTGAGGACAGCCGCTTCTGGTGGCATCCGGGGGTCGATCCGATCGGCACCGGCCGCGCCCTGGTCACCAACCTGCTGGGCGGGCGCGTGCTGGAGGGGGGCAGCACCCTCACCCAGCAGCTGGCCCGCAGCCTCTACCCCGACCAGGTGGGTCAGGGAGAAACCCTGGCCCGCAAATGGCGGGAATTGTTGGTGGCACTGCAGCTGGAGGCGAGATTCAGCAAGAGCGAACTGTTGCTCAGCTACCTGAACCGGGTGTATCTGGGCGTGGGCTGGGGCTTCGAGGATGCCGCCCGCAGCTACTTCGGCAAACCCACCGCCAAGCTCGATCTGGAGGAAGCGGCCCTGCTGGTGGGTCTGCTCCCTTCTCCGAACGGCCACGATCCCTGCTCCAATCCCCAGGCGGCGCTGGACGCGCGCAATGCCGTGCTCGCCAAGATGGCCGACACCGGCAAGATCAGCGCCGATCAGGCCCGCCAGGCCCGGCGCCGGCCGATTCAACTGGGTGCGCAGGCCTGCCGCGGCGGTCCGGGACGCCCGGCGCCCTTCTACACCGATCAGGTGCGCGCTGATCTGGAAACCCTGGTGGGTGCGGAGGTGGCGGTGGAGGGCAACTTCCTGGTGGAAACCCACTTCGATCCGGCGCTGCAGCAGGTGGTGGAACGCCAGCTGCGGCGAGCGCTGGCCCGTGGCGGCGCCTCGGAAGGGGCGGTGGTGGTGCTCGACAGCCGCAGCGGCGGAATGCTGGCGATCGCCGGTGGCCGCGACTATCGCCGCAGCCAGTTCAACCGGGCCAGCATGGCCCTGCGCCAACCCGGCAGCACCTTCAAGCTGTTCACCTTTGTGGCGGCGCTGGAGCGTGGCGCCAAGCCCGGCGATGGCATCGACTGCGGCCCGCTCACCTGGGCGGGGCAGTCGTTCGCCAGCACCTGCCGGGGCGCAATCAGCCAGCGGCAGGCCTTCGCGATGAGCAGCAACACCGCCGCGCTGCGGCTGGCCCGCCGCGTCGGGCTGGAGGCCGTTGAGCAGACGGCCCGCGACCTCGGCATCAGCTCGCCGCTGCACGCCGTTCCCGGCTTGGCCCTGGGCCAGAGCGAGGTGATTCTGACCGAACTCACCGCCGCCTATGCCGCTGTGGTGAACGACGGGGTGTGGCATGCCCCCAGCACCATCCGCCGCCTCACCGATGCCGAAACCTGCGCCGGCCTCGACAGCACGCGCTGCCGCGAGCAGCGGGCCCGCACCGCCCGCAGCGTGAGCCCGGGCCGGCAGGTGGTCAAACCCCAGACGGCCAAGGCCATGCAGGGAATGCTGCGGGCGGTGGTGCGCTCCGGCACCGGCAGCGCCGCCTCCCTGGGCGGCAACGAGGGTGGCAAGACCGGCACCACCAATGAGGCGCGTGATCTGGTGTTCGTGGGCTTTGACCCACGCCGGCACTGGGTGATGGGCATCTGGCTCGGCAACGACGACAACCGCCCCACCGGCGGCTCCAGTGCCCAGGCCGCAGCGCTCTGGGGTGACATCATGCGCGGGGCGCCCACCGGCACACCAGCAGCCGTCGCCAGGCGCTGATGCCCCGCTTCCGCCTCTGGATCTGGGTCGCGGTGGCGCTGAGCGCCGTCGTGGCGGCCTCCGTGTTGATCCAGGCCGTCAACAACCTGCTCTGGCAACTCAGCTATCTGCTGCCCGCCTGGCTGGTGGGCCCGGTCACCCTGCTGCTGATCG